>CAKSOR010000302.1 GCA_934477985.1 uncultured Eubacteriales bacterium | reverse complement strand
TCGGCGACTGAAGGACGTTTCATCGTCGCCGACCTTGAGAACGTTTCGGATGATTCCGCCGCGATAATCTGGGAATTTTCCTCGGCTGACGGCGGCTGTATCGGCTTCAAAATGGGCTTGCTGCCTGGACTTTTGACACGTGTAGCATTGCCGTTCGACTTCCTTGACGGCAAAGTTCTCTTCCTGCCGCGCACGCCCGGCAAGCTCAAAACCGTTACGTTCGGACACCCGATGTTGCGTGAGAAGGTTGCCAGATTCACTATCCGCGCGGGCAGTTCGATTTCCAAATCAAAATTCATCATCCGCGACCTGAGAATCACCGACGAAGAGCCCGACTATCCGCTGCCGGACGTCAAAATGGTTGACAGTTTCGGGCAGAAACTATGTACTGACTGGCGCGGCAAGACTCATTCGTTCGAGGAAATGAATTCGCGGCTTATGGACGAGCTCGAAAACGCCGATCTCTCCGGGCTTGAAACCGAAAATATTTCGAAATACGGCGGTTGGAAGGCTAAAAATTTCGGAGCGACCGGATATTTTCGCCTCGAAAACGACGGTCGACGCTGGTGGATGGTCGACCCGGAGGGCTGCGCGTTTTTCTCGAAGGGGCTTGACTGCGTGCGCGTCGACGGCGACTGCAACCTCACCGGAATCAAAAAGCTCTGCGAATTCCTGCCGCCATACGACAACGAGGCATGGACGGACGCCGACAGGCGCTTCCTTTCCTTCCACAAAATGAATCTCATCCGCGTTTTCGGCTCGGAATGGCGCGAAAAATTCGCCGCTTTGTGCAAATCGCGCATGAAAAAGTGGGTGTTCAACACGGTCGCCTGCTGGAGCGACCTCGGGCTCGCCGACGCTATCGGCATGCCGTTCACCTACATTTTCGGCGGCTCGATGCTGACTGAACGGCGGCTCTTCCGCGATTTCCCGGATGTCTTCTCACCTGAATATTCTACAGTTTGCGAAGAATGGGCAAAGCAAATAATTCCGTACGCAAACAATGACCGGCTGATCGGATATTTCCTCGGGAATGAGCCACAGTGGGCGTTCGTCAACGACCTGAATCTCGCCGCGCTGCTGCTGGAATCCGGGCGTGAACTCGTGAGCTTCGGCGTTATGATCAACTGGCTGCGCGAAAAATATCAGCATATTGACGAACTTAACGCTACTTGGGAGACTGAATTCAGCAATTTCGGAGAAATTTCCGCCGTGAAGACCGAAAAAGCGGTCGCCGATCAGTGGGAATTCACGCGCGTGATGATCCGCGAGTACATGCGCGTCCCGTCTGAGGCGATCCGCAGGTACGACCCGAACCACCTGAACCTCGGCATCCGGTACGCTTGGCTTTCAAGTGAGGCTTTGACCGCGGGCGCGGAATTTGTCGACGTTTTCAGCTTCAACTGCTACAAAATGGACCCGACCGACTCGCTCGACGAGTTCTTCAGGCGGGTCGGCAAGCCGATGATCATCGGCGAGTTCCATTTCGGTGCGCTCGACGTCGGACTCGACGCGACCGGACTGCGCGGAGTCACCAGCCAGCGCGAGCGCGGAGTCGCTTACCGCCACTATATGCAGAAAGCCGCCGCGCATCCCGATTGCCTCGGAGCGCACTATTTTACGCTGAACGACCAGGCATATCTTGGGCGTTTTGACGGTGAAAACTACCAGATCGGGCTGATCGACGTCTGCCAGCGCCCATACGAGGACTTCATTTCGGGCGTTGAACTCGCGAATTCCGAGGTCTATCAGATTGCTGACGGCGAGCTTCCAGCCGACGCACCCGAGGCAAAAGAGATTCCCGCAATAGCTTTTTAACGAAAAATTTCCATATAGGACAAAATCAGCCGCCTTTCGGCGGCTGTTTCGTTATTTTGACGGGTCATCGACTATTCCGGCGAAGATCAGCGTGTCCTGGTAATAAATGGCGTACAGGAACGGGCGATCCATCCGCATGTCGGCTGTGTCGACCGGCATCGGGCAGCCCGCGTACTGGAGATTTGTGTACGCCGACGCCGTAACGCCCTTCTCGTCGACCTCGATGTAGGTGCCGTGCACTATATCTGACAGGGTCATCGGCTCGAAGTCGGTGATTTTCTTCGCCATACCGGCGTTGTAGTCGAAGATTCCGCCCGCGCCCAGCGAGGTGAACATCGATTTCAGCCTGAATTCCGACTTGAACCCGAATTTCGGGAAGTACCAGTTGACGTAGCCCGTCTTGCTCTCGCCCGCAGACAAAAGCCCGGTCAGACCGTATTGTTCGAGAAGTGAACGGATATCCGTGCCCTCGTCCGGCAGGACGACCGTCATATAACCGCTGTCCTTGAAGCCCCGCGACGCCGTTGTGAAGTTTTCGCCGCGCTTGAAGCCCTTGATCTCGCTTGACTTCATGAAGGTCGCGTCAACGTCGCCGGTCGGCGCGTGGAACTTGTTTTGCTCGTTCGCCGATTTCTGGAAGCGGTCGATCCATTCAGCTTTGAAATAAACCGCGTTCAAGAGCGACAGCATCTGCATATCGACCGGATCAAGCGCGGGCTTCAGCGTTCCGCGGGTCTTTTCGGCGACCCAGGACGACATTTTGTCGGTGTCCTGCGACTCGAAGCACTCGGCGCGGAAGCTTTCGGCGGCTTTTTTCGCGAAATCCTGCTTGATTCCGGCGGTCGACCAGACCGAGCTTGCGATCTCAAATTCGGAATATTCGCCGGTCAGCTCGAGCAGCTTACGAAGCTCGGAGAGCTTTTCGGCGAGCTCGTCCGACGAATCGAAGCCCATCAGGTCGGCGAGTCCCTCGTCTTCCGCGCCGCCAAGCTGCGCGAGAGCCAGCGCGTAGTAGAGCGAGATCGGCGAGTAGTTGACGTTGCCCGACGTCTGTAGAATCTTTGCTGTCTCGTCATTGAAGTGGTCGAGCGCGTCGTTCAGGTCGGTATCCTCCGAGAATCTGCCGCGCAGGGCGAGAACCGTTTCGCGGTCGAGATTCTTCTCGCCTGGCAGGGCGACGAGCGGCTTCAGACCGCAGGAGGTCGCCGTCAGCGCGAGCGAAAGCGCAAGTGTGAGTGCAAGTTTCTTCATGGTAATTTCTCCTTTCACCCGTTGGTGCTTAATGATAAATCAGCGTTTTCATATATATAGACGCGGGTTCCGGGCGGATATTACCCGGCTTGCGGATTTTTTTACATCCAGATCGAGAACAGTCGGTCGTCGTCCGGAGACCAGCGGTTCGAGCCGGTCGCAAAGTCGCACATCACGGTCTCCGTGCCGTCGTCGAATTTAACGCGGAACTTGTTTCGCACCTCGTCGGAATTTATCGGCTCAATCGCTGCGATTTGCTTCCGTCCGACGATGGTTTCCGACCCGAACATCTCTTCCTCGGTGTTCCCTGCGAGCTTCGAGCGGCAGAGCAGCAGCGCGCCGTAGCGGATTGTCGCCCGGCGATCTGTCACCATGTCCTCCTCGCGCACCGGATTTTCGTTGATAAAGCGCCCTGTGCGGAAATCGCTCTTCGGAAAATGCTCGATATTGCCCGCGAAAACATTCACGCGCGGTTTTATGTCAAATTTCAGCTCGAAGTTGTTTTCGCCAGCGGTCAGCGGGAGCTTCACGTACGCGCCGGAACTTGTTTTATCGAAACTTGTTCCATTGACCTCCAGCCTCTCGCACCAGCCGGGCAGGCGGAAGCTGACCTCCGAGGTCTCGGGGGAATTTACGGCGACCCTCACATTGCCGTCCGAGAGGTAGCTGCCCTCGATTTTCAGACCGAATTTTCCGACCTCGCCCTCGCAGCCGGAGTAGAGGTTGACGGTCAGTCCGCCGTTCTCGAGCGCCGTCATGTCGACCGCGTTCAGGAAGCCGCGCGGCATGTTGTTTACGCAACAGTGGCTGTAACGCATCTTTACCTGTCCGGTCGCGACCATATGCCGCCCCGAGCTGCGGACTCCGCGCGCGCCCCACTTGCCGTCGGCAAACGCGCCCGCGAGGAACGGGTTGTAATACGCGTCCTCAAAGGAGTCTGCATATTCAGAATCGCCTGTCAGCGTGTAGAGCTCGTAGCAGATCCGCATCCAGTGGATGACGTCGCAGGGCTCTGAGATTGAGTTCGGATATTCCGAGGCGTGCGCGAAAATATCGTTGAATCCGACCGAAAGCACCTGATTCAACTCGTTTTCTTTGAGCAGAGTATACA
>CAKSOR010000301.1 GCA_934477985.1 uncultured Eubacteriales bacterium | reverse complement strand
GCAACGCCCCTGCGGGGCGTTGCCGGGGCGCTCCGGCTGGCGGCTGAGCCGCCAGCCGGACTCCGCGACCGCACGTCCGCCGCGCGAAGCGCGGGGGACTACGCGGCCGCGGAGCGTCATCGGCGCCGCAGGCGCCGATGACCGGAGGGAGCAGAAAGCAGGAACGCACCGAGCCTTGCGCTCGGAGCGTTCCCCCATTTTTAGGAGCTTTGGTGGGGGAATCCGCCTGACGGCTCACGAAAGGAAAACATCATGAAAACCGACCTTCTCTCAATGAATATTCCCGAGCTCGAAGCCTTTCTCGCTGAACTCGGCGAACCCAGATACCGCGCCGCGCAGATCTTTTCCTGGATGCACCGCGGCGTCACGATAGACGGCATGACAAACCTCTCCAAAAAACTCCGCGAGACCCTGAACGAGCGCGCCGAGGTCTTCTTCCCGCGTGTCGGGCAGAAGCTTGTCTCCAAGCTCGACGGAACGGTCAAATACCTCTTCGCGCTCTCGGACGGCAACGTCATTGAAAGCGTTTTCATGCGCTATAAGCACGGCAACACCATCTGCATCTCGAGCGAGGTCGGCTGCCCGATGGGCTGCAAATTCTGCGCCTCCACCATAGGCGGTCTCGTCAGAAAGCTGAAACCCTCCGAGCTCCTTGGTCAGGTCATCGCGGCTCAGAACGACATGGGCGAGCGCATCTCAAATATCGTCATGATGGGCATCGGCGAGCCGCTCGATAACTACGACAACGTCATAAAATTCCTCTCGCTCGTCGGCGATCCCGCCGGGATAAACATCGGCAGCCGCCACATCTCGCTCTCGACCTGCGGTCTTGTCGATAGGATCGACGAGCTCGCGAAGCTCGATCTCCAGATCACGCTCTCGATCTCGCTTCACGCCGCGGACGATGAGACCCGCTCGTCGATCATGCCGGTCAACAACAAGTGGAACATCGCCTCGCTCCTCGACGCCTGCCGCCGTTATTTCAACGCGACCGGTCGCCGTATTTCCTTTGAGTACACTCTCATATCCGGGAAGAACGATTCGCCCGCTTACGCCCGCAGACTCGCCTCAACCCTCAAACACGGTCTCTACCGTGGATCAAAGCCATTTCCGATACATGTGAACCTCATTCCGGTCAATGAGGTCGCCGAGACCGGTTTCGTTCGCTCCGGAAGCGATGCCGTCGCCGAGTTCACCGCTGTTCTCGAAAAAGAGGGCATCAACGCGACCGTCCGCCGCAAGCTCGGCTCGGACATCAACGCATCCTGCGGTCAGCTCAGGCGCAATAAACTCAAGGCGGATGGCGAAAATCTTTAATTTTTTGTAAATAGCTCTCACGTTCATTCCGTATACATATTATTGTTGTATAATATACTGATTAAGACAGGATCGACGACCGATCCCGTCTGTAGCAGTCGGCAAAAACGCGGAAAGGTGTGGCAATTCTCGTGAAAACACATTTTTACGGCAGGAGCGACATCGGTAAGGTGCGCTCCGCCAATCAGGACAGCTATATAGTCGGCAGACTTTGCGAAAACGCCGCGCTCTGCGTCGTGTGCGACGGCATGGGCGGCGCGAAGAGCGGCAACGTCGCGAGCGAGTGCGCCGCTGTGGTCTTCGCCGAAAAGGTCAGAAAATACGCCGCTCAGAGGATCTCTCAGACCGGTGTGATGGAACTTGACAGCGACGACGCCTGCGTCATACTCGACGACGCGGCGCACGACGCGAACTCGGCTGTATATAAAAAGTCGCAAACCTCATCGGCTTTCAAGGGGATGGGTACGACTCTTGTCGCCGCGCTCATCTGCGACGACGTCGCGTATGTTATAAACGTCGGCGACAGCCGCCTTTATCTGATCTCCGACAACACCATAACTCAGATAACTCACGATCACTCGTATGTTCAGCACCTTATTGACAGCGGCTCGCTGACCGTTGAGGACGCCCGCACGCACCCCTACCGCAACCGTATCACCCGCGCGGTCGGTGTCGGAAGCGATCTTGAGGCGGACATATACTCGGTCGATCTTTCGAGCCTCGACTGCTGTTATCTGCTGCTCTGCTCGGACGGTCTTTCGGGGCAGATACTCCCCGAGGACATCTACGGCATCATTTCCGATGACCAGGAGTACGTGGATACCGACGAAGAGCTCGCAGCCAAGACCTCGAAGCTCATTGACGCGGCGAAC
This sequence comes from uncultured Eubacteriales bacterium, assembly GCA_934477985.1. Lineage (GTDB taxonomy): Bacteria > Bacillota > Clostridia > Oscillospirales > CAG-272 > Flemingiibacterium. The sequence continues at coordinate 1,991 of CAKSOR010000301.1, read as the reverse complement.
GCTCAGGGGGGACCCGATAACATAACCGCGCTTCTCGTCAAGTGCACCGCTGACACAGACGAGATCGACCTTCCGGAGTCCGACGCCGCGGACACCGACGCGGAAATTTCCGCGCCTGATGACGGCGGGAAGGGAGACTGAGCATGGATTCATTCGAAAAATACGTAGGACAGGTCTTTGACAAGCGCTACCGTATAATGAAGGTCATTGGCATCGGCGGAATGGCGGTCGTCTTCGAGGCGATGGATATGCTGATGCGCCGGAACGTCGCGGTCAAGATGCTCAAGGACGAGATCAACAACGACGCTCAGTCGGTCAAGCGCTTCATAAACGAGAGCAAGGCGGTCGCGATGCTCTCGCACCCCAATATCGTCAATATCTATGACGTCTCGGTCAAGGACGACCGCAAGTATATCGTCATGGAGCTTGTCGACGGCATAACACTAAAGAACTACATCCTCAAGAAGGGTGTGCTCTCCTTTCACGAGGTCATAAGCATAACCGAGCAGATACTGATGGCGCTCGAGCACGCGCACTCGAAGGGCATCGTCCACCGTGACATAAAGCCGCAGAACATCATGATGCTCAAGAACGGCTCGGTCAAGGTCGCTGACTTCGGCATAGCGAAGCTCCCGAACGCCGAGACGGTCACGATGACCGATAAGGCTATCGGCACGGTTTTCTATATCAGCCCGGAGCAGGCGAGCGGGAAGCCGATCGACCGCCGCAGCGACATATATTCGCTCGGCGTCACGATGTACGAGATGGCGACCGGAAAGCTGCCGTTTGTCGCGGACAGCCCGGTTTCGGTCGCGATAATGCAGGTAAAGAACACACCGCGCCCGCCGCGCGAGCTCAACCCGAACATTCCGGTCGGACTTGAGCAGATCATTCTCGGCGCGATGGAGAAGAACCCCGACAACCGCTTCCAGAGCGCGTCTCAGATGCTCCGTCACATCGCGCAGATGAAGAGTAATCCGCATACCGTCTTCAAGATGCAGCGGAACGAGACGGCTGTACAACCGTCCCAGCAGCAGAGTCAGATGCCGCCGAACGTACAGAAGCTGACTCCGCCGCCCAGACAGAGCCGCTCGATGTTCCCGGTCATCGCGGGAGTCGCTACGGCGTTCCTGATAGTCTGCTGCGTGAGCGCGGTTGTTGTGCTGACGAAGCTGTTTGACGCCACGACGACCGACACGTCGAAGCAGATCGAGATACCGAATCTGATCGACGCGATCTACAGCGAGGATCTGAAGGCAAGGCTTGAGGAGCAGTATTACAACGTCGAGGTCGAGTACAAATACGACGCGTCGTATGATATGAACGTCATAATCGGACAAGACCCCGAGGCGGGTGAGAAGCGCAAGATCATCCCCGGAAAGCAGAACTGCAACCTTAAGCTGACAGTCTGCTGGGGCGCTGAGACTGTTGAGCTTGCGGATTACTCATATACCGACTCGCGCGAGGCGAAGATCAAGCTGACCGAGCTCGGACTCATCGCGGACATTGTAAAGGAAACTCACGAGTACATCAGCGAAGGACAGGTGATAAGAACCGATCCCGCGCCCGGAACGACTCTGAAGCGGGGCGATCATGTCACGCTGTATGTCTCGAGCGGACAGGAGATAACCTACACGCAGGTTCCCGACTTCTACAAGTGTGATGAACAGGCGGTAATGAAGATGCTCGGCTGGAGTCAGCTGAAGCTCGGCAACTGGACGTATGAGTATTCGGACGAGGTCAACAAGGGCTGCGTGATCAGCCAGAGCCGACCGGCGGACGCTCAGGTTCCGGTCAACACGAAGATTGATTTCGTTATGAGTCTCGGACCGAAGAGCGCCGACGAGGGACAGTGATGGAGCTGAAACTCGACGCGAAGGTTGTCAAGGGAGTCGGCGGGATCTACGAGATAAGACTGAGCCGCGAGGACGCGGAGAAGCTGCGTGGGCTCGGGATTGAGCCGGATCGCGGCGACCGGATCTGCTGTAAGG
>CAKSOR010000300.1 GCA_934477985.1 uncultured Eubacteriales bacterium | reverse complement strand
CACCGGACTCGTCAGCGACGTTCTTGAGCCCGCGGGCGAGCCGCGCGGCTATCAGGTCGAGGTCTTCGCGAACACCCAGAATCTTCGCCACAAAAACGATTTTGCGGCGCGGCTTGTCGGCGACATGAGCGACTATCGCGCGCGCAGTGCCGCTGAACACTATAGTCTGCCGATCGACGGCGGGCAGACGGTCCGCAGGTGGAACTTCATCTGGCAGCGCCGCCGCAGACCCGAGCTCGGCTCGCTGAAAATGCGGTTCAGGCTGACAGACACCGGTGAGTGCGCCGAGGTTGTATTGAAATAAAAAATTCCCCCTGACGGGGGAGTTTTTTATTTGAGCGTTTCACTGTTGTTGAGCACCGACGACGAATACAGGAAGAGCACATCGCAGTCCTCAAAGTCAATGAATTTGTCAAGCACCGACGGATTTATATAGCGGATGTCTACAATTGTGACTTTCGACCAGCCCTCGAAGAGGAGCGGTGAGAGCGAGCTTCCGAACGAGTCTCGGAATATGACAAGCCCGCGCTTGTTTTCCGAATCCGGGTTATCGACCGAGAGCAGGGATTTCGAGCCGGAAAGGAACATTTCGTAAGGGTCGCGCCCATCGACCTTCGTGAGGTCATATACCGGAATTTCGGAATTGCTTTCATAGTCGAACACTTTGAGCGACTCAAGAAAATCGTTCGTCAGGTAGGAGAGTGTGTCGGGCTTGAGCTTCAGACCTGAGCGTCCGCGGTAAACTCCCCAGAACGGCGTGTCGAGCGTGACCTTCTTGTATTCGGCTTTGAGCGTCACGCCCATCGACCCGGCGAGGCGTCTTGCGACCTTTTCGAGCTTATCCTGACTCCAGTGCGTGTCGGTTCTGTAGTAATCGTCGATTGTCAATAAGTCGGAAATGTCTATATTCTCCGCAAAGTCGATCTGCTCATCCAGCTTTTCGGTGAGCGCTGAGAAATCAATAGCCGGATAGCCGTTGTCAGCCGCCAGAAAGACGTTTTTGTCAGGTATCACCGACCAATATACCGCGTTGGCGTCTTGAAGGTATCTGTCATAAACATACCTGAAGCGCTCGGCGGCGTGGGTGAGAGACTTTTCTTTCAGCGGATAGTCTATTTCTGACGCGTTTCCATTGACAAGATAAATGTCGTGATTGTCCAGCTGCCTTAGCAGACAGAGCGCGGTGTCGGCTTTGACTGTGCGGAAAATATCACGCAGCGGGAACTGGTCGGTCGCGTAGAGGTCGAACTTTGACGAGAAGGTCGAGTCGAGCGGCGAGACGGTCGGAAACTGCGCGAGCAGCCGCCGTTCGCTGAGCGACGACTTGTCAGCGGGCTTTACAAACGCCCAGATCGAGAAGGTCGCGAGAAACACGCCGGTGAGGAGAATTGTTGCAAAATTTCGGATTTTATTCATTTTCATCTCTCCTCAGAATCTGAAATACAGGAATGGGCTGTAAGACCCGTCGACCATATACGCGGTGCAGATAGCCATAAGCGCGACGAGTCCGAGCGGTTCGACAACCGACATCACCTTCGAGCCGGCTTTTGTCGAATCGAGCTTTCTGAACGCCATCGCCGGGAGCGGAGTCGAGCCGATAATCGCGATTAAGAATACGAAGAGATTACTCCTGAGCGTGTAGACCGCGAGCGGGTCGCTGAGACTGCTGACCGCGCCGAAGAGCGCCGCTATTCCTGAAAACGCCGACGAGACATTTGCCGCGTCGAAGATCAGGAAGCTGACAAGGCAGAGAATTATCACGTAAAAATGGCTCAGAACGCGGCTTTTTTTAAGATACTTCAGAAGCCAGAGCTTCTCGAGCATCAGAAAGACCGCGAAGAAGACTCCCCACAAGACGAAATTCCACGCCGCGCCGTGCCAGAGTCCGGTCGCCATCCAGACGACCGCGATGTTGAAAATCCACCGCGGTTTCGAGACGCGGTTTCCGCCGAGCGGGATATAGAGGTAGTCTCTGAACCATCCGCCGAGCGTCATGTGCCAGCGCCGCCAGAATTCCGTCACGCTCTTCGAGATGAACGGGTGATCGAAGTTCTCGGGGAAGTTGAAGCCGAGCAGCTTTCCGAGTCCGATTGCCATGTCGCTGTAGCCCGAGAAATCAAAGTAGATCTGCAAGCTGCACGCGAAGGCGTAGATCCACCAGAAGAGCAGGGATTTTTCGTCCGCCGCCTTGAAATCCGAGACTATGACGCCGAGAACATCGGCGATAAGCAGCTTCTTCGAGAGACCCAGAATGAAGCGTCTCGCGCCGTAAGCGAGTCCGTCAGAGGTGATTTTCCGCGCCTTGAGCTCGGTTGAGATGTCGGAATAGCGGACTATAGGTCCGGCGATGAGCTGCGGGAACATCGTGATATAGGCGGCAAGGTCGATGAAATTCCTCTGCGCGGGCGAGTCCTTGCGGTATACGTCGATGACGTAGCTCACGATCTGGAAGGTGTAGAAGCTGATTCCGATCGGCAGAACAACCTTGAGAAGCGGCACGGACAGTCCGGTGAGCGTGTTGAAGCTGGTGATGAGGAAGTCCGCGTATTTGAAATACCCGAGCGAGAGAAAGCTCAGAGTCACGGATATCGCCATTATCAGCTTGGAAAAACGGCGGAAGCGCTCAATGAGCAGTCCCGCCGCGTAGCTCTGGGCGACCGTTATCAGCATCAGAATGATGAATTTTGGCTCTCCCCAGGCGTAGAACACAAGGCTCGACAAAAGCAGAACTGAGTTTTTCAGTTTGAACGGAGCGATGTAGTAGAGCAAGAGCACGCATGGGAGAAAGTAATAGAGAAACGGGATTCCAGAAAATACCATTATACAATAGGCTCGTCGTAATCGATCGAGGCGTTCGGGTAAGCCGCAACGAGCTTATCGCGGAAGGTGTCGATGAGATCCTCATAGCCGAATGCCGAGACTACGACGCTGTCGACCGTGATTATAACGAGCTTGTCCGGGAAGCCGCACATCCACTGCGTCGCCTGGACCGAGTCGCGGAGCGCCTTGACAACGTCAGCGGCGTCAGCCTTGTCCTTGAGGTGGAACGCGCCGGCGGTGAAGGTGTTGGCGTTCATCATGTGCGATACTGAAGCCGCGGAGTCGATTTTGTCAACCTTGTCCTCAGGAAAGCTGAATTTGATGCTTAACTGGGAGGCGTCGACGTTGAATTTTCCGGGAGCGTCCTCGACGCTGTTTTTTCCGGTGCCGTCGTCACCGCCAACTGCCGCGAATTTGTCGTCGTCGGCGTAGCTGTTCCAGACCTTGGTCAGAACCTCGAGCGGGTCGGACACTTCGGAGTCGTCAGGCTTAGCATTGCCTCCGCCGCAGGAGACCACGCCGAGTGTGAGTATGAGTGCTAAGAGCATCGCGATTGTTTTTTTCATTTCTTGTTCCTTTCGAATTGAAATTGATTTTTCGGACTGAAAATAATATGCCCATTCTCACGCCGTTTGATACGTGCAATCTTCACGGCAAGTGTCAGATGAACGCGCGAACTTTCAGCCGCTAATAGTATAACATATTTCACACGCGAAATCAACACCAATCCGGTGTTTATTTGTTAAGTTTAGGCGAATTTAGTGTAAATAATTAAGAAAAAGCGTCTGATTTTCAGGCGCTTTAACATATTAGTCTGTTACTTGTAAATAACTTCCATCTGCGCGTCGCCGGAATTTACAGTGAAATCGACATAAGTCGAGTCGGCGACCTTCAATTCGTTGAACGAGATTTCCGCGCCGTTTACAAGCAGCTTCGCGGCTGATTTCCCCTTCGGGAGCAGGATGTGCGCGTTGATTTTCTCAGCTTTCGAGAAGATGTCATAGCGCAGACCCTCCGGCTTTGAGACGAAGCGCAGATCGACGAAGGTGTGGCTGATCTCATAGCCGGTGATGTAGCGTAGCTCGGTGTACTCGGTGACGACAAAGCGCGGCGAGAGGTTTATCTCGCGGTAGAGTGAATCCGCGTCGACTACTCCGGCAAGCCCTTCATCTACCGCTGAAAGCAGCGCGGCAGCTCCCCAGGCGCTCGGTCCGCCGCCCTGAGGAGTCGAATCCTCGGGCGAGTAGAGGAAATAGATGTCTTTGTCGCGCTCCATGCAGCCGATGAAGCGCTTGATTATGTCGTAGCCGTACTCCTCATAGCCGTTGTTGAAGGCGGCTTTCGCGAGCTCACCGGCGGTGAAGGGCGAGATCGCGCCGTTGACGTACTTTC
>CAKSOR010000299.1 GCA_934477985.1 uncultured Eubacteriales bacterium | reverse complement strand
GCGCAGGACGGCGCTTCCGAAGTTGTAGATAGTCATCGACGCCATGCCGAGAAAGTATATCCGCAGGTAAACGACCGCGTGCGGCAGGACATCGTCGGGCGTCTGCATGAGCACTAAAAATCTCTCTGACAGCGCGAGTCCGAAGCCGGTCAGGAAAAGCCCGACAATCAGTCCGAGCAAAAGCGCCGTGTGCAGAGTCTTTGAGAGTCCGTCCTCGTCCTCCGAGCCGAAATCCCTCGCCGCCGTCACGTTAGCCCCGACCGAAAGCCCTAAAAACAGGTTGGTCAGCAGACTGATCAGCGGCACGACCGCTCCGACCGCCGCGAGCTGCGCTTCTCCCGCGAACCGCCCTACAACAATGCTGTCCGCCGCTGAAAACATCAGCTGCAATATATTAGTCGCCATCATCGGCAACGCAAATCTGAGGAGCTTCGGAAGTATCGCTCCTGTGCACATATCTATCTTCATTGGTATTTGTTCGCTGGTGAGGGGAAGGCGCCTTTCGAGAAAGGCACCTCCCCCCCGACCCCCTCTCCGCTAAAGCTTTAAACATGTCTCTGCCGCGTTAGCCTTGCGGAGGACGTTCCAGTTCGTTTCGCGCGCCGTGCGCTACCCCCTGCACACCATCCCGTAAACTTCACAACCCCTCCGGGGTTGCTCCGTGCACTCTGGTTGTGGGAGTTGTTAGTTTTTTTGGCTTGTGGGTTGTTGCTTGTTGCTTGCTTGTCGGTTATCGTTCCTGATTTCCGTAGTCTATATATTATATCGCATCTTTACGCGATTGTCAATGGATTTTTACAAAAATCTCTCGTAGAATCCTCACTCTGTTATAATGATGTTTTTTGTGCTATTCTTCGTCAAAAAAATAACTATGCTTGACAAATCCGAAAAATGTGGTATAATATAATTGGGTGAGGATTTTGAATGTCTTTACCCGGAGCATTATTCCCATAATTATTCTGAAAGGAATGAGCAGAATGCTTGAAGTTAGAAAAACTAAAATTATATGCACTATCGGTCCGGCTTCGGGTTCGCCTGAGAAGCTGCGCGAGATGATCGGCGCGGGGATGAATGTCGCCCGGCTGAATTTTTCCCACGGCGACCACGAGGGGCACAAGAAGATCGCCGACATGGTGAAGGCTGTCCGCGCTGAACTCGGCACGCCGACCGCGCTTTTGCTCGACACCAAAGGTCCGGAGATCCGCTTGGGAGTCTTTGACGCGCCGGTGACGCTCGAGAAGGGCAAGCCCTTCCGTCTGACCTTCGACGACTCGGTCGGCGATTCCGCGCACGCCTCGGTGACTTACAAGAACCTCTGGCGCGATATTTCGGCTGGCGGCTGCATACTGATCGACGACGGACTCGTTGAACTCAAGGCGACAGCGGTGAATGAGGACGGCATCGACTGCCGCGTTGTGAGCGGCGGAATCATCTCGAGCCGCAAGGGCGTGAATGTGCCCGGCGTGAAGCTCTCGATACCCTTCTTATCCGAGCGGGACAAGTCGGACATATTGTTCGGCATCGAGCAGGATTTTGATTTCATCGCGGCGTCGTTCACCCAGTGCGCGGCGGACATCGAGGCTATCCGCGCTCTGCTCGAAAAGCACGGCGGGCAGGACATCCGCATCATCGCGAAGATCGAGAACGCGGCGGGCGTCGAGAACATCGACGAGATCATAAAGGTTTCGGACGCTATAATGGTGGCGCGCGGCGACATGGGAGTCGAGATTCCGATGGAGGAGATTCCGATAATCCAGAAGAAGCTGATTTCGAAGGCTTACAACGCGGGCAAACCGGCGATCACCGCGACCCAGATGCTCGAGTCGATGACCCACCATCCGAGACCCACGCGAGCCGAGATAACCGACGTGGCAAACGCTATATACGACGGAACTTCGGCGATAATGTTGTCGGGCGAGACCGCGGCGGGCGAGTACCCGGTCGAGAGCGTGCGCACGATGGCGCTTATCGCGACCAGAACCGAGCGGGACATCAACTACATCGAGCGGTTCAGACAGAATCAGCTCTCGGGCTTCTCGAACGTCACGACGGCGATTTCGCACGCCGCCTGCACCACGGCGCACGATTTAGGCGCTAACGCTATCATCACGGTGACGAAATCGGGTCTCACGGCGCGCATGATGAGCCGCTTCAGACCGGTCACGCCGATCATCGGCTGTTCGCCTGTCGAGAAGGTCTGCCGCCAGCTTTCGCTGAGCTGGGGCGTCACTCCGATGCAGATCGAGGTTCAGACGACGTCCGACGCGCTGTTTGAGCACGCTATTTCGGTGGCGGCGAAGAACGGGTATGTTGATTACGGCGATCTCGCGGTCATAACCGCCGGCATACCGCTCGGAGTCTCGGGCACTACGAACATACTGAAGGTGCAGATTGTCGGCGACGTCCTGACCTGCGGGACAGGCATACCGTCGGGCGATTTCGAGCCGGTCTGCGGAACGCTCTGCGTCTGCCGCGACGAGGCTGAGGCTCGTCAGACCTTCAAGCCCGGCGATATTCTGGTGATTCCGGCGACCTCAAACCACATAATCGACCTTCTGCGCCACGCGGGCGGAATTATCTGCGAGATCGACGGCGAGGACTCGCACGCGGCGATTGTCGGTCAGGCGCTGGGCATTCCGGTGATTGTCGGCGCGCTGGGAGCCACGAAGATACTCAAATCGGGCACGGCGGTCACGGTTGACGCGAAGCGCGGAATGGTGTACTGCTCGAAATAATCGTTTGTCAGGGAGGCGTATCTTGAAGAGGCGTCTCCTTTTGCGTTTGCCCTGCGCATGACGCTGACAATTCGCGGATTTTTACTGATATGTTTATGCAACACATATAAAAATAAATATTTTTCAAAAACCCCTTGACAAACGCGTCCGGATGTGGTATAATATTATACGTTCTGAGGGACGAAGAAAATTGAATCGATGCTGGTGTGGCTCAATGGCAGAGCAGCTGACTTGTAATCAGCAGGTTGATGGTTCGACTCCGTTCACCAGCTCCAGATATGGGAGCGTTCCCGAGTGGCCAAAGGGGACAGACTGTAAATCTGCTGCTTATTAGCTTCGGTGGTCCGAATCCACCCGCTCCCACCAACAAAAGAAGACTGCAAAGCAGACTTTTTTTGTTGTATTATTCATTAATCATTATTCCGAGCTGCGAAGCTGCTCGTATTCAACTATTCACTAAAAAAACTAACAACTAGCAGTGACAAACCCCTAGTCCGCCAATAATTTACAAGCCCACCAAGAAAAGTACTTGACAAATCCGCCGCGGTGTATTATAATAGACATGATAATATAGAAAAAGCAGGAGGAAAACCATGACAATAAACTTTACCGACTACCTGACAGGCGACCAGAACGCCACACCCGCGCTCGCGAAAGCTCTCGCGGCGCTTTCCGACGGGGACACCCTCGCGCTCGGCGGAGGTACGTGTCACCTCTATCCTGACGGCGCTCAGGTCAGAAACTACTACATCTCGAACAACGATTCCGGCGATAAACCGGTCGCTTTCCCGCTTGTCGGACGCAAAAACATCACGATCGACGGCGAGGGAGCTGATCTCATCTTCCACGGACGCATTCTGCCGTTCGCTGTCGACTCTTCTGCCAATGTAACTGTCAGGAATCTCTCGATCGACTATTCGCACGTGCTCTACTCACAGGCGGAGATTGTCGGGGCGGATCGCTACAAGACGGTTCTGAAGTTCCCCGAGTGCTCGCCCTGCCGCGTTGTTGACGGCAAATTCCGCTTCCCGACCGAGGACGGCGAGGAGTCGTTCGACACGGTCTTCGCGCTCGAGTACCTGCGCGACATAAGCGGCGCGGCTTATCCGTCGCCCTGCAAGCCGCCTTACTTCGCCTACACGGGTCCGAAGAAGGATCACGGCTTCCTCGGCGGAATGTTCCGCGATGTCAGCCTCGAGGAGGTCGCGCCGAACACAATCAACATGTACGGAAGTCTCGGCTTCGTCCACAACGTCGGCAATTTCCTGATCATGACCCACGCCACGCGCGAATTCCCCGGCATCTTCGTCACTGATTCGAAGGATGTAAAGCTCGACAACATACGCATCTACTACGCCTCGGCGATGGGCGTCATCGCGCAGCTCACCGAGAATATCTCGCTCGACCACGTCGTCGCCGAGCCACGCCCGGGCTCCGGTCGTTTACTTTCGCTGAACGCCGACGCGACCCACTTCGTCAAC
>CAKSOR010000298.1 GCA_934477985.1 uncultured Eubacteriales bacterium | reverse complement strand
TTCAGCAATCTGGTTGAAATATACAAACATAAGCCCGTTTTCTCCATTTACTTTCGGATGGCGATGCGGTATAATCACAATGTTGCACAGAAATTGATATATATATATATATATTGACAATGACGGAAACCTGTGGTATAATATACTTACAAAAAAATTCATAAAGGAGCAAAACACATGAAACGCACATTCTCACTCATCCTGGCAATGCTCATCCTCGCGTCGGCGGCTTCCTGCGGAACTGCCGAGGGAGGTCAGGAGACAACCGTCGGAAACGTCTCCGAGGACACGACAACCGTCGCTGAAAGCGACAGGTTCGACGACGGACTGCCCGACAAGAAGTTCGACGGCAGAACGATCACCTTCGGCGTCTCCACCGCGTCCGAGGGCGACATAATCGCCGAGGAAGAGAACGGCGACGTCGTCAACGACGCTATTGTCGCGAGAAACCGCGCGGTCGAGGAGCGCTTTGACGTCAAGATCGAGAGCTACGTCGTGTCGGACGGACTTTATGACTGGTACGAGAAGCTCTCCACATCGGTTCTCGCGGGAGACGGCATCTGCGACCTCGCCGGACATTATGCCTACTTTACATATAAAGCGGTGCAGAAGGGCATATATCAGGACTGGAACACGATCCCCTATGTAGACCAGTCGAAGCCCTGGTGGAGTCAGGAGATAAACGAGAGCGCGACGATGAACGGCAAGCTCTTCGCGATCACCGGCTATCTCGGGATGTCGCTGATGGATTACACGACGGCGATGTTCTTCAACCAGCGCTACCTGAATGAGTACGGCTATGAGGCGTCCGACCTCTACAAGTTAGTGTACGACGGGAACTGGACGTTTGACAAGTTCTCTGAGATCGTCAAGACGATGTACAAGGATCTGAACGGCAACGGCGAGCGGGACGACGATGATTTCTACGGCTACGCGACCAAGTCGTCGAACGCGTTTGACAACTGGCAGGCGGCGTTTGACATTCCGATCAGCCGCAAGACGAAGGACGGAAAGCTCGAGCTCGATGTCGTCAACGAGAAGCGCGTTTCGGCGCTTGAGAAGATAAATACCTTCTACAAGACAAACGAGGGCGTCAAGTACCTGAAAAACCCATCCGCCGAGACCTCGTGGATCTGGTACGAGCACTTCAATTTCGCTTCAGGGCGTCAGACCTTCACGCCGAGTATCTTCATGGCGGCGAACGGACTCTACCGCGATATGAAGGACACCTACGGAATCCTGCCCATGCCTAAGTGGGATAAGTCGCAGGAGGGCTATTACGCGAACATCTGCGACCGCTACGCGATCTGGGGCGTTCCGATGACGGTTACCGACACTGAGTTCGTCGGAATCATCACAGAGGCGCTGGCATGCGAGACGCTGAAGACGGTCTATCCGGCGTACTACGACGTGGCGCTCAAGAACAAATTCTCGAGCGACGAGGACACGGCGAAGATGGTTGACATAGTGACGTCTGGCATGCAGTTCGACATGTCGTACATGTTCGGCGAGTATCTCCAGAACGCGCCTTATATGTTCAGATACCAGGTTCAGGACGGCAAGAACGACCTCGCGTCGACCTACGCCGCCGCTGAGTCGAAAATAAACGAAGGACTCAAGGAGATCGACGAGCTCTACAAGTAAAGAGTCTTTACAATTAAAGACAACTTTACAAGTAAGTTTTTTCGCGGGGGAGAATGTTCTCTCCCGCGTTTTTCTTGCGGAAAACTGTTGCAATCGGCTTTGATTTGTGGTATAATAAGGTGAAATAAATTCAGAGGTGTATGTTATGAACGAACAACTGAAAAAATACCTTAAAACCTTCCGTCAGTTGCTCCGCGGTATGGGACTTGAGGTTCTGCCGCCGAAAGGCGACGGAATGATTATCGCCCGGACGAAAGCGGACAGGCTTTTTGACGAATACGCGGTCTATGACTTCAGAAAAGAGCAGCCTGACGGCACTGTGAAGCTCACGATGATGTTCAGCAATATGCGGTATTTCGTACCGCAATTCTCCGAGAATCAGTGCAAGGTCGCCGCCGAATTCAGTGAGGAGATACGCCGTTACAACAGGGAAAACGGATTCACGCGCGGTGAGCATGGAGAGTTCATGCTTGTAAGGGATGACATGGAGGGCAGCATGGGCAGCAGAATTGTGTGCTATTACGATCTTGAGCTTTCGCCGATCGTGCTCTCGCCGAAGTATACAGGCCCGGATGAACTCGGAAAAATGTCGGAGCGTTTCAGTGCCGAATACAATGAGCACGCAAAGAAGCTCTATGGCATCTGGCTTGAGCTCGGACGGAAATCGATCGCTGAGAGAAATGGCGACAACGATGAGGAAGAATCAGAGGAATCAGAAGAATCGGAGGAAATCAAATGAAAGTATTGGTAGTGAACGCCGGGAGCTCGTCTCTCAAATATCAGCTCTTCGACACATCAGATTACACCGTCATCGCGAAGGGCAACTGTGAGCGCATCGGCATCGACGGAAAGCTCACGCACAAGATGCCCGGGCGCGACGATTACAAGCTCGACGCCCCGATGCCCGACCACACCGCCGCCGTCAGGGTGCTGATAAGCGTCCTCACCTCGAAGGATCACGGCTGCATAAACGACATGAGCGAGATCGAGGCGGTCGGTCACCGCATTGTCCACGGCGGAGCTTATTTCTCCGAGTCGGTGCTCGTAACGCCGGAGGTCATCGGAAAGCTCGAGCGCTGCCGCGACCTTGCGCCCCTGCACACCGGAGCGCATCTTATGGGAATCGCGGGAATCACGAACGCTCTGCCGGACGTTCCTCAGGTGCTGGTCTTTGACACGGCGTTCCATCAGACCATGCCGGACTACGCGTGGATGTATCCGATACCCTACGGACTCTACGAAAAGTACTCGATCCGCCGCTACGGCGCGCACGGAACTTCCCACCGCTTTGTCGCGGGCGAGATGTGCAGAATTCTCGGACGCACAGAGGGAACGAGGATAATCACCTGCCACTTGGGCAACGGCTCGTCGATCTCGGCGGTCAAGGACGGGAAGGTCATCGACACCTCGATGGGCTTCACTCCGCTCGACGGACTCGAGATGGGCACGCGCTGCGGCTCGATCGACCCGGCTATCGTCACCTTCATAATGGAGCACGAGAACTACACGCCCGCGCAGATGTCGGATTTCATGAACAAGGAGTGCGGACTTCTCGGAGTCTCCGGACTCTCGTCCGACTGCCGCGACCTCGGCGACGCGGTAGAAGCCGGAAATGAGCGCGCAAAGCTCGCCGTCAATATCCTTACATATCAGATAAAGCGATATATCGGCGCTTACACCGCGGCTATGAACGGACTTGACGCGATAGTCTTCACCGCCGGAATAGGCGAGAACCGCACAGAGATCCGCGAGGCTTCGCTCACCGGACTCGATTTTCTCGGAATAAAGCTCGATCGGGAGGTAAACGACCGTACCAAGCTCCAGCCGGACATTGTCAAAATCTCGGCTGACGACTCGAGGATTCCGGTTTACGTGATACCGACAAACGAGGAGCTCGTGATAGCTTCCGACACCGAGCGCATTGTCAGCGCTCTCTGAGGCGGCGGAATGAAACAGTGTTTTTTCGGCGCGGAGATTCTCCTCCCGCGCTTCCGGAATGATCCGGAGAAAATGAAGAAGTGGGCGTGTGTCGCCTGCGACCAGTACACGTCAGAGCCCGACTACTGGGAGCGCGTCGGAAATTTCGTCGGCGATTCCGAGTCGACTCTGCGCGTCACCCTGCCTGAAATCTGGCTCGGTGAGGCTGAGAAGCGCATCCCGGTCATAAATCAGACGATGGAGCGCTATCTTGAGACGGTTCTCGAGCCCTTCCCGGACTCGATGATCTACCTTGAGCGGACGCTCAAAAACGGAAAGGTCAGAAAGGGTGTCATCGGCGCGGTCGACCTTGAGTGCTACGACTACAATAAGGGCGCGAAGTCGCTGGTGCGCGCTACCGAGGGAACTGTCCTCGAGCGCATTCCGCCGCGCGTCAGAATCCGCGAGGGCGCGCCGATTGAGCTCCCGCACATAATGATTCTCATCGACGACCCCGGGCGGACGGTTATCGAGCCGCTTTCGGGCGAGAAACTCAAGGTCGCGTATGATTTCGACCTGATGGAGAACTCGGGGCACATGAGGGGCGGATTCATCCCGGCTGATACACAGGCGCGGATAATCTCAGCGCTCGAAAAGCTCGCGGTCGGAGAGAATCCGCTGCTC
>CAKSOR010000297.1 GCA_934477985.1 uncultured Eubacteriales bacterium | reverse complement strand
GGAGTACTTTCCCTCCGAGAGATCGAGATAGAAGCGTCTGAGCTGACCGACAAGGAACATGCCCTTGTAGACGATAGTTCTCGACGAGAGCGAAGCCACGTAGGTGTCGTCGTTCGACTGCTCGAAGACGCGGCGGATGACGTAGAGTTTGCGGTCAAACGGGAGTCCCTTTCCGAGATTCCCGGGGCGCTTCACGAAGCACTGGCAGATGTGCGGCATCGTGTCGAGAGCACGCGCGCCGAGAATCGACGAGTCGACCGGAACGTCGCGCCAGCCGAGGAACTCAACGCCCTCCTTCTGGCAGATGATCTCGAACATCTTCTGCGCCTGTTTTCTCGCGAGAGTGTTCTGCGGGAAGAAGAACATTCCGACGCCGTAGTCGCGCGCGCCGCCGAGCTCTATGCCGAGCTTCCCGACCTCAACCTTAAAGAACTCGTGAGAGATCTGGAGCATGATTCCGACGCCGTCACCGACCTTTCCGGTCGCGTCCTTTCCGGCGCGGTGTTCAAGACGCTCGACAATCGAGAGCGCGTCGTCGACGACTCCGACCGACGGAATGCCGTCTATTGAGATGACCGCTCCGATTCCGCAGGCGTCGTGTTCGAACGCCGGGGAATAGAGGGTCTTGTTTTCATTCTGAACTGTTTGCTGGTGGTACTGTTCGTTCATTTTTATCACCATTTCCTTTTGTCTGACCGATTTCAGACCGTATTTTTTCCGTTTCCTGTAAATTTCCTGTTTTCCTGTAATGTGCGAATTTGCACAAAAAGCCGCCCCCTCCGAAAAGGGGCGGCGGTGAAGCCCTTTCGGACTTCACCGCGTCGGCGTCTCTGCCGACGTTTGCCAGACCTTTTACTCTACGTCCTGAAGCGCGTCGTATCCGACCTCGCCGGTACGTACCTTTACGACGTTCTCGACGTTGTAGACGAATATCTTGCCGTCGCCGATGTGACCGGTATACAGCACCATCTTCGCGGTGTCGATTACCTGCTGTACCGGAACTTTCGAGACAACGATGTCGACCTGAATCTTCGGGAGGAGCGTTGCCTCGACCGCGACGCCGCGGTAATACTCGAGCTTGCCCTTCTGGATGCCGCAGCCGAGCACGTGCGAGACGGTCATACCGGTGATTCCGATGTTCATCATAGCGTTCTTGAGCGCCTCGAGCTTGGTTTCCTTGCAGATTATCTCGATCTTTGTCAGCTTCTTTCCGCCCGGAGCGGGAGCTTCGAACGAAGGCATTGCCTTGACCTCGACAGCCTCAGCCGCCGGAACATCGCCGGTGACAGCCGGAACGAGCGCGCCGTCCTCGATTATGTGCTCGGGAGCCATCGAGAAACCGTCGTAAGCGGTCGGAAGACCATGCTCAGTCGGGTCAAGACCCTCGAGCTCTTCCTCACGCGAGACGCGCAGACCGTTGGTCTTCTTGATTATCGTGAAGGTGATTGTCATGCAGAGCGTGATCCACGCGACGATAGCGACAAGTCCGAGCAGCTGTACGCCGAGAACCTTGAAACCAGCGCCGATGTCGCCGCCATGAACAATTGCGTAGATAGGACCGTCAACTCCAGCCGGAGCTGTGTTGGTCGACAGAAGACCTGCCGCGATTGTGCCCCAGATGCCGTTCGCGCAGTGTACGCCGACCGCGCCGACCGGATCGTCGATGTGGAGTTTGATGTCCAGTCCTTCGACCACAACCACTACCAGAATTCCGGAAACAATGCCGATTATAGCCGCACCGAGAGCGTCGACGTTGTTGCAGCCCGCCGTCACACCGACGAGACCCGCGAGGCAGGCGTTGAAGCACATCGAGACATCAGGCTTGCCGTTTTTGATCCATGTGAAAAGAAGTGTGGTTACAGTCGCGATTGCCGGAGCGATCGTAGTGGTGAGGAAGATCGAAGCGAGCTGAGAACCTTCGGTAGCGGCCGCGCCGTTGAATCCGTACCAGCCGAACCAGAGGATGAACGCGCCCAGAGCTCCGAGCGGGATGTTATGACCGAGGATAGCGTGAACCGTGATCTTTCCGGTCTTGGGATCCTTTGTGTACTTACCGATACGCGGACCTACCATGATAGCGCCGATCAGAGCGGTTACACCGCCGACCGTGTGAATTGCCGCCGAGCCCGCGAAGTCGATGAATCCGAGCTTTGCGAGCCAGCCCTGAGGATTCCAGACCCAGCCTGCCTCGATCGGATAGACGAAAAGCGAGATGACAGCCGAATAGATGCAATAGGAGCTGAACTTCGTGCGCTCTGCCATCGAACCTGAGACGATTGTCGCCGCGGTCGCGCAGAAGACGAGGTTAAAGACGAAGAGCGAAGCGTTTCCGTTGATGAAGTTCGAGAAGTCGGTGAAGATGTGAAGATCCGGAATTCCGATGAACCCGCCGATATAGTTCTCACTCATCATGAGCGAATATCCGAGAAGGATGAAGACCACCGTTCCGATACAGAAGTCCATCAGGTTCTTCATGATAATGTTTCCGGCGTTCTTGGCGCGGCAGAAACCGCACTCAAGCGCGGCGAATCCCGCCTGCATGAAGAAGACCAGCGCAGCTCCGATAAGGAACCATATTCCGAACACCTCTTCTGTGACGGAGCTTTTGATAAGGTCCATTATACTTGCGTCCATTTGTTATATACACTTCTTTCTGAAAAATTTTGTCAATATGTCATGCTTCCGATACTCTGACGCCCGGCGGCGGGCTGCTTCTGGATGCCCGCCGCATGCAACAGGAGAACGGAAAGGAGGGTTAATGCGAAATTATCTTACGCCGAAGAGCAGCTCGCCGTAGGACGGATAAGGCCACTTTTCAGCCGAGGCGATAGTCTCCATCTCGTCGCCCGAGATTCTGAGCGCCGCCATATCAGAGAGGATGTCGGTCTTGTAGAAGTCCGCGAGCTCCTGAGCGTCGGAAATCGACTTGGTCTTGAGAAGGTCGCTCTCAAGCTTTCCGACCTGACGGTACATATCGCCGATCATCGCGCCGAGCTTCTTCACGGTGTCCTTCTCATATGAGACGTCGATGTCCGCGTCGAGCTTTGCCTTGTCGAGCGCCGCGTCGGTGAGCTCCTTCGAGTAGGAGGACATAGCAGGGAGAATATCCTTGTGCGCCATGTCGAGCATCGTGAGCGCCTCGATGTTGATGACCTTGCAGTAGTTCTCAAGGAGAACCTCATGTCTTGCCTCAAGCTCGGTCGTCGTGTAGACGCCGTGGCTGGTGAAGAGCTTGACGTTCTTTTCGTCAAGCAGGTGTCTGAGCGCGTCGGGAGTCGACTTCAGGTTGTAGAGTCCGCGCTTCTCGGCTTCCTTGACCCAAGACTCGTCATAGCCGTCGCCGTTGAAGATGATGCGCTTGTGCTCCGAGATCGTCTTGACGATAAGATCGTGAAGCGCAGCCTCGAAATCTGACGCGCCCTCGAGGGTGTCGGCAAATTCCTTGAGCTCCTCAGCGACCGAGGTGTTGAGGACTGTGTTCGCGCAGGAGATCGAAGCCGACGAGCCGAGCATTCTGAACTCGAACTTGTTTCCGGTGAAAGCGAACGGAGAGGTTCTGTTGCGGTCTGTGGTGTCCTTCGGGAACTTCGGGAGAGTGTGAACGCCGATCTTGAGGAGTTCCTTCTCCTTCGTGCCGTAGGGTTCGCCGGTCTCGATAGCCTTCAGGATGTCGGCAAGATCGGTGCCGATGAACATCGAGACGATAGCGGGCGGCGCCTCGTTAGCGCCGAGTCTGTGATCGTTAGCCGCCGACGCGACCGAGATTCTTAAAAGATCCTGATACTCATCAACCGCCTTGATAACGGCGCAGAGGAAGAGGAGGAACTGAGCGTTTTCGTAAGGAGTGTCGCCCGGCTCGAGGAGGTTTGCGCCGGTGTTCGTCGAGATCGACCAGTTGTTGTGCTTGCCGCTTCCGTTGACTCCGGCGAAGGGCTTCTCGTGTAAGAGGCAGACCATGTTGTGCTTCTTCGCGACCTTCTGCATGATCTCCATCGTCAGCTGGTTGTGATCGGCGGCGATGTTGGTCGTCGAGAAGATCGGCGCCATCTCATGCTGTGCGGGAGCGACCTCATTGTGCTCGGTCTTGGCTAAGATTCCGAGCTTCCAGAGCTCGTCGTTGAGATCCTTCATGAAAGCCGCGACTCTCGGCTTGATAGCGCCGAAGTAATGGTCGTCGAGTTCCTGACCCTTGGGGGCTTTCGAGCCGTAGAGCGTGCGTCCGGTGTAGATAAGATCCTTGCGCTTGTCGTAGAGCGTCTT
>CAKSOR010000296.1 GCA_934477985.1 uncultured Eubacteriales bacterium | reverse complement strand
CTCCTCGCGGATATCGTCGGAGATGAGATCCATTGCCTCGACCGTCTCGATATACTTCATATCCTCGGTGAGCGTCTTTCCGTTCGTTGTCGTGAGCGAGTTCACGCCGACTCCGACATACACGCCGTCGACGTCCTGAATAAGGACGAACTGTCCCGCGCCGACCGCGGTGTCGGGAGAGGACACTGCCGCGCATCCGGAAAGATTCGCGCATTTCGCGTTCGTCACGCCGCTTGTCACGTTCGCTCCGGCGAGCATTCCGAGAAGCGACGGAAGATACGCCGCGCCGCTCTTTTCGCCGCGTGTATCGCTGAACGTGACCTTCGAATTGATGAGATTGACCACGTGACGCTTGTCCGGAGCGGTTGAAACGCCGTGAACTATCGCTTTATAGGTCTTCGAGTTCGACTCGCACGTGCCGATCCATGTGATAAGCGCGGTGAAATCAGCCGCCGTTCCGTCAGCGACCGTCACCCATCCGGTACGGACATTCGCCTCGATGATCGCCGTCGCGTCCGAGATCGTCCCGGATGTGCCGATTCTGACCACACAGAGCCTGTAGGGCTGTGCGAGCGTGTAGACGTCGGTTATCGCCTGCTGATTCGCCGACGTGAAGTCGGTGAAGCTTTTCTCCGCGTCGGCGTAGCTCTGGAAGCTGTAGAAGCTCGTAGTCTTCGTCGCGTCGCGGACAATGAGTATCCCTATTCCGCGCTCTGAGCGCGCAAGCAGAGACGCGGCTCGCTGAGTGAAGCTCACGTCAATGCCCGGAAGTGTTACTGCCATTATTAAAATTCCTCCATTTCAAGATTTTCCATGTCTTCGCCCGAACCGATCTCGTTATCATCCTCGAAATCATCGGTCATGTCAATCTGAACCACCTCGAAGTCTATCGCGAGAACGGCGCGCTGACTGTCAACCGACGCTTTGAGCGCGCCGTATTCCAGAAGCGTACTTTCGAGCTTTTCGTAGATTTCAAGGCATTCGAGCTTCGGACGCTGAATATCGCTCGCGAAATAGACAAGCTCGACCGGATAGACACGCCTTATCATCCCGGTCGCTAAACGTTCGGAGCGCACCTCGTCGAGTATCAGCTTGAACGCCGGGCGTGTGATCTCTTCGAGCTTTTCCTGAGCCGTGAATGGGATTCCGGGACAGACCGCCTGAACCTTGCCGATCACGCTCGCGTTTACTTTGTCAATGCTTGTCATAGTTTACCCTCTCCTGTCATTTTATCGAGCCATTTCACGAGATCTTCCTTGTAGACCGAAGCAAAATTCGATTTGACGTGCCAATATACGTCATAGTGTTTGGATTTGCGTTCAACGGGGTATACACGCTCTTTATTTGGGTCATAGTGCGGTTTATAGTATCTCGCGTGACCCTGTCCCCACCTTTCGCAGTAAGCCTTCGGTCCCCATTTTTGACCGAACTTGTACCCACGAATAACCGGGCGTCCGCTTTCGACGTACTGCCCATGCCGCGAATTATTAAAAACTCGCTTTGACAGCGCGTCATTATATGTGTAAGTTTTTCCAACCTTGAAGCTCGCGTGATATTTCTTATGCTCCGGCGCGTTTATCTCCGAAACCGGGACATTCTGCTCCGCGTATTTCAGGAGATAACGCTTGAGCTTCTGCGTCTCGGTCGCGAGAATCCGCTTTGATTCCTTCGGTATCGTCTTCTGCGCCGTCTCCATCATGACGTCGCGGTACTGGTCTATAGTGTATTCCTTCAAAGGTTATCGACCTCCCGGCAGTATGCGATTATCTTGTCCGGCTCGTTGTAATGCGGCAGGATATACTCGATTTCAAGCCGTTCGCCGCCGATCCGGAGATGATACTCGGCTTTCAGCTTCAGCTTAGCACTCGCCCGGAATATCACCTCGTGCGTGACGCTCTCATAGACAGCCGCCATATCGCCGACTGTCTCGACTCTGCCCGACTTCGGCAGGATATCGCACCAGAGCGTCGCGAGCTTTGTCTCCCTACCGTCCTCCTCGCCGAGCGGATTGAGGGCGGACGACCGCCCCCAGACCTCGACACGGTTTTTCAGCCGTGTTGACATTGATTTCATAAAAGATTCACCCTGTGCATATCAAGCACCGACATGACGAACGGATTCTGCTTGTCGCTGTCGACTATCAGCGAACGGTTGTCGTACATATCGGCGACAAGCACCATCAGAACGGCGTCGAACTCATCGTGTTCGTCGAGATAATCCGCGCTCTGCCCGGTGTACGCCATTATGTAGCCGACAGCGGCTTTCTTCATCTGCTCGATCTGCCCGACCGCCACCTCGTCGGGGTTATCCTCGCGGACATAATCGAGCAGTTCAGCCGCGGTGATCATGCTGACCATTTGTCAGGACGCCTTCATGGTGAGGACCGCGAGCTTCTGTTCGTCTGTAACCTTGGAGTCCATCTCGAACCACATGACGACGCCGAGCGCGTGCTGTGTCGCGTACTTCTCGCGAAGCACCTCAACCGACGGCTCTTCGCGGATGTTGACCGACAGTCCGGAATAATCGCCGTAAAGAATCGGCTTCGCGCCTGCCGCCATAGCGGGCATATTATCCGACAGATTTACCGGCTTGCCGAGAAGTCTGAACGGGAGGTCGGAGCTGAAATCTTCCTGAAGCAGATAGCGGTTCGTGGTGTCCTTGAGCTTCTTTATCTCGGTAAAGGTGTCCGAGTGCATCGTCCAGCAGGCGTTCTTCTGGTAGCCCTGCTTGATCTTCGCCTGAAGCGTGATAAGTTCGTCAGCGGTGACAGCCGCCGCGGCTGCCGCGGTGATTCCGGTGCTGGTGGAGGTCGCTCCGGTCATAGCCGACGAGCCGGTGCCGACAAGGCACTCCCTCTCGATCTTTCTCGCCGCGACCTCAGCCATCTGTCCGATGACGAAATTGACGACGTCAATGTCCGCGTTGTTGGCGACGGATCTGCCGATCAGAGTCAGCGCGCCCATGAGGTAACCCTCAAGGTCGACCGAATCGAACTTTCCGGCGTCGGCGGCAAGGTCGGTGAACTCGGTCGCGTAACCGCAGGTGATGTTGTGAGTGGAGTTCGCGTCAGTCCACTTCGGGACTCTGAGCTTCCCCTTGACGTGATACTGCGTCGCGCCCTTGAATATCGGGCAGATGTCCTGTATCTTGGTGATGATGCGATTCGCGATCGACACCGGAATGACTGCGGTGTTGTTCGACATGGACACATTCTGTTCGCCCGCTCTCGTCTCAAGGCGGTTCGCGACGCCGCGGATGTAATTTGCGAATTCGTGCGTCTCTGCCTCGGCTCTCTGCTCGTCGGTCTGACCTTCAGCCTGACCGTTGTCGTTCGTCTTCTCGTTCGAAGCTCCGCGACGCTCGGCGTCCTGCATCTCGACGATGGTCAGACGAAGACTCTCGACCTCTTTCTTCGCGTTCTGGTACTCGGTGTTCTCCTCGTCGGTCATAGCGCGGGTTTCGGTCGACGCCTTGTCGAGAATCGCCTTCATTCTGATGAGGAGATTGTTTCTCTTTTCGATAAGTTCCTTGATTTTCATATCATGTTCCTTTCTGCAAATAATTCAAACTGCTTTGCGAGCAGCTCGTTTTTGATTCTGATGTCGGTATCGATAGTCTCGGTCTCTTCCTCGACCGCCGATCTGAGTTCGGTCGTGATCTCGCCTTCCGCGCGGGTCTCAACCGACGTTCCCACATAACAGGGCGTCATGCTGCTGTCGATGAGTGACACCTCCGCGAGGTTTATGTTGGTCAGAGTCCGGCGGGGAAACGGTTTCGCGCTGTCGTCCCAGCTTTCGCCGCCGGGATTCAGCGAGAAGCCGAACGACCATCCGCGAAGCTCCTTCCGGCGCGCCTTCTCAGCGACTTCCTTATCGGTAATGTCGGCTGAGATGTGCAGTCCGATATTGTCCTCGCGGAATGTCGCGTCGGCGTCAAGCACCCGGCGATGATCGAGCATCACTTCCGGCTTTTTCGCGGCGCAGGCACGGTTGAACACGCCCGGCGCGACCTGTTCGACGAATTTGCCTTTCGGCGACGGCAGCGGGCGTGAATCCCTGCCGACGGCGTTGACATATCCCTCTATGTGGACTTTGTTGTCAGCTCTTATCTCCACTCTCATTTTCTTCACCTCCTTCGATCTTGGTCTTTCCGTCGAGCTTTGCGAAAGCGTTCATATTCGGCGTGTAGATCGTTTTCGTCTTCGCGTCGAACAGAACGTCGTTAAGCCCGAGCCGCAGATAATTGAACCCGAGCGGTGGAAGATCCTCGGCGTATCGCA
>CAKSOR010000295.1 GCA_934477985.1 uncultured Eubacteriales bacterium | reverse complement strand
TATCGTGAAGCTCAAGCTCGTCAAGCGCGGCAGTCACTTCTCTGTAAACATCGTCCGCGTCCTGAGTCCTGCCGCATTTAATATCGTCGAGCGATTTCGCGAGATGCGCGTACACCGCGAGTCTGGCTTCCAGTTCTGAGATATACCGCTGCTGACAGCGATAGTCCTCATGGCTCAGAAGAACGGTATCTTCTCTTCCGTCAACAGTGATCGCCACCGGGTTCTCCCGCGTAAGCGCGGAAATTTGGGAGTAGTGCTGACACACTTCGTCAGCCGGTCTTATTGAAATACCATTATTCATATGACTGCCTCCTTTTTACTATATTATATCACATTCCGCGGATTTAGTCAACAGCTTTTTTGAAAATGTTTGTGAGTGCCATGCTCCACATGGGACATCCATCGGCAAAAAATGTCCGAATTATTTTTCGGAAATCTATTGCAATTTGTGCAATTATATGGTATAATTGTTTAAGCACAATACCCATCTTATAACGAACAGGAGAACGCATATGAAACGAACATTCACACTCATCTTAACTGCTCTGCTTGCCGCAATGCCGATAGTTTCCTGCGGTGGCACACCCGCGCCGGTCACAGGAGACGAAACCACTCTGACCGACACCGAAACCACCGAAGCGCCCTCCGAGACCTCCGGAGTCCCGGTCACGGTCGACCTCAAAGGCGAAACGATCTCGATCTGGTACACGACAAACTCAGTTTCGGTCGCTGAGACCTACGTCGACCTGAACCCCGAGCTCACCGGCGACGTCATCGACGACACGACCTTCAATATGAACCAGGCCGGCGAGACAACGCGAACCTGCACGCTCGAATTCCCGACCTCGCAGGTCAAGACCTCCGACACCGGAGCCGAAATTGAAAAGCTCGTCCTCGCCGGAGACGACACCTACGACCTCTACCACGTCGTCCAGTGGAACGGCGCGAAGTACTCGGTCGAGGGCTACTACAGGAACATGGCGGACGCCCCCTACATAAGCTACGACAAGCCCTGGTGGGACTACAGATATATGAAGGAAATGACGATCGGCGAGGACAAGATATTCTGTCTTTCCGGCGACTTCGGAATCGACCGCACCCGCTGCCTCAACTGCTTCTATTATAATAAGTCGATGTACAACGACTTCTACAAGAACCCCGACGGGCTCTATCAGGAGGTGCTCGACGGAAAGTGGACCTGGAATCTCCTGCGCAAAATTTCGACCGACGTCTATTCCGACCTCAACAACGACTCGAAGACCGACCGCGAGGATCGTCTCGGCTTCTGCGTCAACGACTATTTCCACCTCGACAGCTTCTTCTACGCGACCGGCGCGCGCGTGACCGGGCGCGAGAAGGACGACACCCCGAAGATCATCCTCAACAGCGAACGCAACGCGACGATCCTGCAAGACCTCTACAAGCTCGTCTTCGAGACCGAGGGCGTTTACTTCACCGGACCCGATTACGCCGAGGACGTCCTCAACCGCCAGCATTTCTCTGACGGCAACAGCATGTTCCTCCCGGGCTTCTTCTACTCCGCCGAGTCTCTGCGCGAGATGAAGAAGGACTACGGAATCATTCCCTTCCCGAAGTACAACGAGGAGCAGAGCCAGTACTACAGCGACGTGCACGACATCGTCCGGCTGATGGTCGTCCCGGTGACCTGCCAGAAAGTCGACGCGGTCGCGGCGGTACTCGAGGAGATGGCTTTCTACGGCTACAACAACCTCGTCCCGGCGTTCTACGACGTCGTGATGAAGGGCAAATACGCCCGCGATGAAGTCTCGGCTGAGATGCTCGACCTTATCCGCGACAACTGCTCGCCCGACCTCGCGCACATAATGGATCTCAGCAGCCTCGGCTACATACAGAGAAAGATGATCCAGGCAAAGACCTCGGATTTTGCCTCAACCTACGCACAATATAACGCGCTCGGACAGGAAAAGCTCAACGACCTTATCAAGCTCTTCAAGGAAAACACCTGAATAAAAAAAAACAGAGCCCTGCCGGGCTCTGTTTTTTTATTTCTCGATGGCGGCTTTTCTCGAATTTATCTTCTTGAATATCGCCGGGTCGAATTTCGGATTGCGGTCGTAGGTGTAGAGACCGTTGCGCTCCTGCTCGACATCGGTGAGCTGAGTGTAGCAGAACGCCGAGATCGCCGGGTTGTCAAGCAGCACGTCGGTGAGTCCCTTGTAGCGCGCGATGAACTCCTCCTCGGTCTTCGGTCCGTTGCCATAGCCCCAGCCGCCTTCGCCGATGTTCCAGCCGATTCCGCCGTACTCGCTGACAAAGGTCATCTCCGCCGGGATCGTCTGCCCGACCCAGTCGGGCTTCTCAAGCGGCTTACCCTCGGTCAGCGGCTCGTAGGTCGCCTTGAAATGCTCGGGGTTCTGGTCGTAGTTGTGCATGTCCCAGACCTCGGTCCTGACGTGACACCAGCCCGAGCAGTCGACGAACATGCGGTTCGGGTCGAGAGTCTTCGTGATGTCATAAAGCGTCTCGACAAAACGTCTGTCCTGATCCTTCTGAGTCTCGTTGAGCGGGCACCAGCCGACGATCGACGGGTGGTTGTAATCGCGCTTCACGATCCCGACCCACTCGGGGATGAAACCGGCGTAGCAGGTCGGACGCGAGATATTGAGTCCCCAGTTGCCGTGCTCGCCCCAGACAATGTAGCCGAGCTTGTCGGCGTGGTAGAGGAATCTCGGCTCGAAGACCTTCTGATGCAGTCTCGCGCCGTTGAAGCCGCACGCCATCGAGCGCTCAATGTCAGCTTTCAGCTCGTCGTCGGTCGGAGCGGTCCAGATTCCGTCGGGATAGAAGCCCTGATCGAGCACAAGTCTCTGGAACACCGGCTTGCCGTTGAGAATCATCTTGCGACCGTCGTAATAGACCTCGCGCAGTCCGAAGTAGGAGCGCACGGAATCCTCGCCCAGCTTTATATCGAGGTCGTAGAGTCTTCCCTCTCCAACCTCCCAGAGATGCTTCTCCGAGAGCGGAACAGTGACCTTCGCCGAGCGTCCGGAAGCGCGTCCGACCGCAGCGCCGACTTTCTTGCCCTCGTAAGAAGCCTCGACCGAGAACTCGCCGTCATAATTTCCGGCGAAGGTGATGTCGACATGCACCGAAGCCGAGTTGACGTCCGGATCGAGCTTGAGATTCGTTATGTAGACCTCGGGAACTTCCTCGATCCAGACAGTCTGCCAGATTCCGGTCGTGCGGGTGTAGGAGCAGCCGTGGGACGCGTAAGCGACCGACTGCTTTCCGACCGGCTGATTTCCGCTCCTGGTGTCGTCCTCAGCGCAGATCGTGATGACGTTGATGCCGTCCTTCGCCGCCGACGTGATGTCATAGACAGCGGGCGACGAGCCGCCGAAATGGTGTCCGACCGACACGCCGTTGACCCAGACCTCGGAGCGGTAATCGCAGGCGTCGACATGGAAGAGAATGCGCTTGCCGGGGGTTTTCGTAAGCCCGACCTCGCGGCGGTACCAGACCGACGCCATAAAGTCGCGGTATTCAACGCCCGAGAGCCTGCTTTCAGGGCAGAACGGAAGGATTATCTTTCCGGAGAGTCTTGCTTCAGGCTCTGAGAGTCCGCGCGCGCGACCCGACGCGCCGTGGTCGATCTCGAACTGCCACTCGCCGTTGAGATTCAGATAGCTGTCGCGCACCAGCTGCGGGCGCGGATATTCGTTTCTTGGATTCATCGTTTTTACCTCGTGAAAAGTATTTTCACCATATTATACCATACAAACACGGAAATGTAAAGACCTTTCGCGATTTTTTTTGAAATGAACGCAAATTAGCACTCCGGGATATTGTGTGCCAAAAAAGCGTCCGATAGGGACGCTCTTTTGCTTAAATTATTTCGAGTTGACCTTCTCAACCGCCGCTTTGACAGCAGCCTCGCTCGAAGCGATCGCCGAAGCGACGCCCTCTCCCGAGAGGAAGGTCGCGCCGATAGCCGCGCGCATCGTGTTGGCTTCCGGGACAAATATCTGGCAGAGATCTGCGCGGCTCGACTTTATAATGAGCTCGAGCATCTCGACCGAGTTTTCGTTGCGCAATCCCTTGCCCTTGAGCGTTACGTCAATGAAGACCGGAAGCACCATCTCGTTTCCGAGATACGCTAAAGCGTCGCCAACAATCGCCGAACGCTCCGGATCTTCGGCCGTCACCGGAATCGCGAAGCCCGGCGTCGCGTAGAAGGGGAACGAATAGTAGTTCTCCTGATCCTCGTCATACTTCGGGAACGGAACCACTCCGAACTCA
>CAKSOR010000294.1 GCA_934477985.1 uncultured Eubacteriales bacterium | reverse complement strand
AGTCCATACGTCTCACGTCCCTTCACGCTATTATACCACATCGGTGGAGGTTTGTCAACGATGGTGGGAAAATTCCATGTATACGACTGATTTTTCTATTTACATATTTGGATGACTGTGGTATAATAAACAAAAACGGAGGTCTGTATGGAACTTTGCAAACACAAAACGACGATTAATCTTGTCCCTGACAGGATAAACGAGTCGCCTGACTACTTCTGTACATGGCAGGCGCAGCTTTTTTGCACGAATGACGGCGGACCGCAGGCACAGCGCGATCATATGACAGAAGAATCAGTCTTCGGAAAAAACATCGGAAGCACGCCGGAGGAGCGCGAGGCGAACGACCGTAAGCTCGGCATCGGCTGGGCTTCGCATCTCTACAAGAAGGCGCGGCGCGATCTCATATATCTGATGGACGACAGCTGGGACATCCCGGTCGGCGCGGTCAAGAACCAGAGCCCATGGTACGGAAGTCAGATACTCGCGCGCGACAAATTCCCGTCCTTCTTCGGCGAGGGCGAGGACTTCGACCCGGCGCGCAACACCGCCGCGATGAAAAAGCTCTCAGAAGCTATAAAATCGCTCGGCTGGCGAGGAATCGGCGGCTGGATCTGCATACAGAAGTCGCCGCTCGCCCCTGAGAAGACCGACGAGGATTACTGGCGCGAACGGATGAAGTGGTCGAACGACGCCGGGTGGCTCTACTGGAAGGTCGACTGGGGAAACGACATGCACAAGTACGCGGTCAGGCGGCTGATGACCGAGCTGCGCTTTGAATACGCGCCGAACCTCCGCGTCGAGCACGCGCTGATGCCTGAGATCATCCCCTTCGCGGACACCTATCGCACATACGACGTCTTCACGCTGCTGGCGATACCGATCACGCTCTCAAAGCTCGAGGAGGACTTCGGGTTCGATGCCGCTCCGGGACATCTCGGAATAATCAACTGCATGGATGAGGTCTACACCGCGGCGGCGCTCGGCTGTTCGATAGACGTCACTCGTCACGATATGGTCGGCAGCCTGCCGGACGGTCGTCCTGACCCGTCCTTCCCGGCGCTCCACCGAAATCTCAAGACAAAGACGACCGAGGTGCTCAGAACGGTCAGATGGCATCGGATTGCCCCGGCGTTTCCGGTCAACGGAAGCCAGACCTTCATCGACCCCGTGAAGCTGACCGACAGCTGGGATGTTGTCGACCAGAAGAGCGAAATCGAGGCGTGGTGGAAATACACCGACGGCGACCACATCGAGCGCACAGGTCCGGCGCGGATAAGCCGCGGAATGAAGCCCGCAAAGGTCGAGCCCTCCTGCTTTGCGATGCCGGATAACATCACGGCAAGCGGTGGCAATTCAGACGACATAGTGAGGCTGAAAGAACCGCTCGCGCCCTTTGTGGTAAGCGCGAAGCACCCCTGCGGAGCGGTATCCGTCGGAACTCTCGCGCGGACTCAGGGCAGGGAATGCGTTACTCCGCTCTGCGAAATTGAGCTTGAGATCGGTGACGCCGACACGGTCGGAGTTTTCGGCTACTTCGGAAAGCTCATCCTGAAAGGCGTGAAGCCGGGCGCGCGGATACTCATGCAGGATCTCGCCGGCGACAGCGCTTATGACGTGACTGAATTCTGCGGCAACGCGGACGGAAGACTTACAATCCCCGGCGAACTTATTAACACGCTCGGTCGGCTCGAAAACCCGGTCGGCGACACCTCCGCGCCGGGAATGATTTTGAAAACAATATATTCTGAAAGGTAAAATACCATGAAAAAGACTATAGCCTTACTTCTTTCAGCTCTGATTCTCTTATCCGCTTCCTGCGGCGGGGAAGCGCCGGGTAACGACACGACCGACTCAACGGAAAGCGCCGGTGTTTCATCCGTGACGACTGAGCCTGACGATTATGATTATCCCGCGAAGACCTTCGACGGGCATGAGTTCGTTTTCCTGAACGTCGAGCCGCAGACCTGGGCGAACGCGCTTATAGCGCCCGAGGAATCGACCGGAGAGACGATAAACGACGCGATGTTCGAGCGCAACTCGCGGATCTCAGAACGTTTCGACGTCACAATCCGTGAGGAGAGGATCAATCTTAATGATGTCTCGTCGACGCTGAAGAACACTGTCACCGCGGGAGACGACGTTTACGACGTCTGCATGCTTCCGATACATCAGGCGAGCGGCGTTATAAACGAGGATTATCTGCTCGACCTCAATTCGATAGACACGCTCAGACTCGATGAGGAGTGGTGGGTGAGCTCGGTCAACGACTCGCTGACGGTCGGCGGAAAGCTCTACATGACGACGAGCGATATTTCCTTCTTCCCGTTTGAGGCTACCTGGGGAATATTCTTCAACGAGGATATCTGCGATGAGCTGAAGCTTGAATACCCCTACGAGCTCGTGAAAAGCGGGAAATGGACGATTGACAAGCTCAATGAGTACGCGAAAGCCGGGGCGTTGCAGGGCTCAGCCGATTCCTTCGAGCCGTACAACATCGACGGAGATTCGCGCTATGGATTCGCTTCGCACCATGATTTCCCGCTCGCGCTTATTTTCGGCGCGGGAGAGAGCTTTATAAAAATCGAGAATGATAAAGCGGTTTTCAACGCAGATTCAGAGAAGATGTTCGACATCTATAATAAAATCGCGGCGCTGACCGGCGAGAAGGGAACCTACTACAACTGGGATTTCGGCTTGAAGACGAACGCCGCGCAGGAGTTCATGAAGAGGCGGCTTATGATGTGCAGTGAGACGCTCGGCTACCTCTCGACGCTCAGGGAGATGGAAGGCAGCTTCGGAGTTCTTCCGATACCGAAATTCGACGAGAAACAGGCGGATTATCACTCGATCGTAGCGTCGTGGGGAACCACAATGACGACGATCCCGGCTACGGCGTCAGATCCGGAGCGTACCGGCATCATCCTCGACGCGCTTGCTTACGACAGTTATCGCAATCTCCGCGAGCCGTATTACAACACCTATCTGACCCAGAAGGGTGTGCGCAATGACGAATCGGCTGAGATGCTCGAGATCATCAGAAGCTCGCGAGGATTCGCGTCGGACATCGCGTTCGGCTGGTCGTCGGAAATCGCTAACGCGGTGAAGGGAGAACTCAAGGTCGGCAACGCCTCGGTCGCGTCGCTTATCGAGTCGCAGAAGTCGGCGGCGATGAAGCTTGCCGAGAACAGTCTCGGAAAATAACCGACAGTTTTACAGAATACAAAAAGCCGCGAAGCAGAAAATGTTTCGCGGCTTGACTTATTCAACTGTGATTATCCGCGCGGTCTGCGTTCCGGTGACATACTGCGGGAGATGATCGTCGACGATACCGTCGTAATCATGGTGCAGATGCCCGGCGAAGATAGCCTTGATGAGCGGGCAGGACTCGATGTAGCGGGTTGCCTCAAGCGTGATTTCGTCGGCTTTCTGCTGGCGGTAGCGGTAGTCGTCATAGTTCTGCATCAGCTCTTCGGGCGTCGAGGTCAGGTACGCGCAGGGGTTCTTCGTCATCGCGAGGGCGTAGAGCTCTGGCTCGTGGAGCGGATTGTGCATGAAGAGGATGATCGGCAGTCCCTCACCGACTTCCTTTTTGAGCGCGTCGAGCTGTGCTTTGTCGAAGCGGTAATAGCTGTCGTCGATGCCGATGAGCTTGACGCCGTTTATCGTCCTTGTGCAGAACCTCAGATCGTCCGGGAACGACTCCTGAACGTGCGCGAGACTCTGGTTGCGGTAAGCCTCGTCCTCGAAGGCCTCGCCGACGTAAAGGCTGAACTCATGGTTTCCGGCGGTGAAGAAAACGTCGTTTTCCGACATGAACTTCTTTGCCGCGTCGAGATTCGCCTCAGAGACGAAGTCAATAAGGTCTCCGGTGTGGACGATCGGCATATTGCCGCGCCTTGCCATCTCGCAGGCTTCGGCGAGGTTCTTTTCGGCGTTCGCGAACGCGGGACGGCGTCCGGCGGCGAGCTCGTTCTTGCGCTTGTCGTCGCGGTCGTCGGCTAAGGTCAGGTGTGTGTCGCTTATGTGGAGCAGGCGGAAGGGCTTGGATGCCCCGGCGCTGACTCTCGTCATTATTGTGTTCATGAAATTCCCTCCGGGTGATATATTTTAGAATATTATACCACCGCGGAAAAATTTTGTCAATAGCTTTCGAATTATTTTTGCCGCGAATTCAAGGTAAGACGGCGTGCCTGCCTCATCAGTACACGACAAAGCCTATCGTAAGACTGTCGAATATCGTCCGCATCTCCTCATCGCTCGCGCCGTAGAACTCGATGAAGGTGTAGACATGCATCG
>CAKSOR010000293.1 GCA_934477985.1 uncultured Eubacteriales bacterium | reverse complement strand
GCTCCGTTTCGTTTTTCACTACCTGCTTTTTTCTTTCTATTGGTTTTTCTTTACCCCAACTATTGACATAGAGCCCTCTTTTTGTCTTATTTCGAATAATCCGTATAAGCTGTTATGGCTGATTATTTGATAGCCATTCGCAAATTATATTTGTTGCTTTAGAAAATAGTTGTTTATTTGTTTCGTTTCTATTTAAGGCATCACCGCGTAATTACGAGAAAGCAAATCGGAGATGCGAGACGTTGACAAACAGCGCAGAAACTCCTCGTCCCTGTTCGTGCGGGGCGCACAAGGTCAGACTGCCGGGCAGCGCCTGTCAGCCATAACCAAGTTCGCCGGCGCGAACAGCATATTCAGTTTGGCGGTCTGTTTTGACAGACCTCGGTATCGCGTTTTTCGGTACCGGAACTGCCCCTTTATGACCGCAAATACGTGTTCTGCCTTAGCCCGTACAGACGACTTTTGATGCTCCGCCTTCTTTGCTCTCCTTTGCCCGCTTGCAGACAGCTTCTTAATCTGCGTTGGCTTGCGATTCTGCTTGTACCTGATCTTCTTGCCCTGTTTGTTCCGAATGATGGCATCCTGCCGCTTTTCCGCCCCGATATATCCGCTGTCTCCGTATAGCTCGTTCTCTTCTCCGGTCAACAATTCTGACGTCATTTCCACGTCATGCACATTGGCAGAGGTAACCTCCACGTGATGGACAAGACCTGAATCCTTATCCACGCCAATGTGTGCTCTATAGCCGAAGTGCCACACAGTTCCTTTCTTAACGGAGTGTGCGTCCGGATCACGCTTTTTATCCTTATTTTTGGTGGAAGACGGGGCAGAAATAATGGTGGAATCAACGATCGTTCCTTTTTTCAGAATCAATCCGCGATCAGTCAGCTTCTTTACAACCATGGCAAAAAACTTCTCGTGGATGCCGTTCCGGATCAACAGATTGCGGAACTTTCCGATTGTGTCTCCGTCCGGAATCTGATTGCTGGATTCCACGCCGCAAAAATCCGAAAAGGCACGGCTGTCAATGACTTCATTCCGTGCGCCCATATCGGACAAATCATACAGATTCTGCAGCAGGTGGATGCGGAGCATCAGTTCAAGCCCGTAGGGTTTATTTCCGTACTTCCCCTCGTAATAGTACGGTCTGATCAGCTGTTCCAGCTCTTCCCACGGCATAATCCGCTCGATCCGTTCCAGAAATACTTTCTTGTTCGTGCTGACTTCTTTCAATTCGTCGTGCAAAAACGACATACTCATTTGCTTGTTCATGTCTTTATTATAGCACATTCTTGCCCGGTTTTCAATGTCTTTGTTTTGCGCGGTGGTGCCTTAAATTTCTAAAGAAACGGATTCTTTCACCGATTGCCATAAAATTGCACTCCTTACTTATGTAATGTGCAATCAGTATATCATATATGTTTAGTATATGTCAAGTGACATAAAGCAAAAAAGTTTAGTATTTTTATGAAAACCACTTAACTTAACGGAATTTGCTTGGTATAATAACATTAAGCGAATTCCGTTAAGGCGTTTGCAAACAACTGAGTGGGAATAGTAGTCAAAACGCCGCAAACCCGCATAGATACAGGGTTTTTGAAAGGCAAAATGTCCTCGTGACAACATTTTGACAACATCTGAAAATTATTCATAAATAAAGAGCTAACAGATTTCTGTGTCTGTTAGCTCTTTTTGTTTTGCCTATTTACATATTTTTGAGTTTGTCATTGAAACGCTTCACCATAGGCGTTCCTTTACCGCTAAAAATGTAGACGCCGGCCGAACAATAAATAATGTTGAATATTGTTACACGCCGGTAAAGAAAGTATAACACGAATTGATCGACGAAGCACTCAAACGCTATAACGAAAAGCAGACACGAGCTGACCGAGTAATAAAGAACTACTATGAAAAAATACGCACCGGCAGACAAGAAAAACCGTTCCACGAGGTCATTGTTCAGATAGGAAATTGGGACGATATATATCTCCAAAGTTCATAAGCTCCTCCTTTTTTCAACTCCGATACTGATGAGGAGAGGAAATTCAAGCGATTTCAAATACTGCTCATCAAGGTGTGTGAGATGTTCTTTCAAGCGGCTTTTATCAATCGTGCGTAACTGCTCAAAGAGAATGATTGAGTTCGCAGGAATCCCCTCAATTTGCCCCAAATATAAGTGTGTAGGTAATTTCTTCTTTTTGCGTACACGGCTTGTTATGGCGGCAATAATGACCGTAGGACTGTGCTTGTTTCCTATATCATTGGAGATAACAAGTACAGGTCGTGTTCCTCCTTCACGATATAGTCGTCTCCGAGGCGCAGACCCTTCAAGCGGTCGTTGAGGCCGTCCCGCGCCGTGACGAAGATAATCGGCACGCCGGCGATCCGTATCTGCTCGCTGACCTCAAAGCCCGACAGCTTGGGCAGCATTACGTCAAGTATCACAAGGTCAAAGTGCCCCGTGAGAACGGCATCTACCGCCGCCGCACCGTCGAATACCTGCTCACAGGTGTGACTGACCAAACGCAGATTTTTCATAATGAGATGATTGATTGCCGATTCGTCCTCGACGATCAGGATGTGTGCCATGGCAGATCGCTCCTTTTCCGGGGAAGGGTATGCATCCCCTGTCTATCATCATATGACAAATATGTTATGAAGTTGTAATGAAACGAAAAATATCCTAACCGTTGTATGAGACGAGAATGGGAGACAAACGGTTCCCCCATGTCCCCAAAATGTATCATGTTTCACAGAACGGCACGGAGTGCCCAAGACTGCCTTCCATGGCGTTTTCGGCAATGTTTCGGAATCGGCTTGTGAGACGATTAGGGCATGGCCTTGATGTGAATGTCAAAATAGGCATTGCGGTATTTGGATGGCTCAATGCCTTTTTGCGCTTTAAAGACCTTGGAAAAATACTTGCTGTCATGAAAGCCGCAGGAGAAGGCGATTTCCTTGACCGATAGGTCGGTATTGAGGAGCAGACGGCACGCCTCTGCGATCTTTTGCTCATTAATATATTGGACAAGCGGTACACCGATGGTGGATTTGAAGAGACTGGTCAGATAGTTAGGAGTGTAGTTGAATCGATTGGCCATATCAGGAATGGAGGTGATTCGCGTGGCGTTGGTGTTGATCCACTTCATAATGTGGTGGATCTTTTTGTAATTTTCCGACACGTTCTGCTTGACAACCACGCTATCAATGAAGTTTTGCGAGAGGATTGCCATCAGCACGTTCAAAACATGATCGCAGATCATGTTTTTATAAATACCCTCGACGTTGTGGGTTTCGATCAAGCTGTTCAGCATCAGCTGAAAACGATCTATGGCCGCGATCTCGGCATGGAGGGGAAACACAAATTCGAGCTCGGTGCTTTTTTTGGCGGCAATGCGGGCGGCATGGGAAAGAGCCTCTGCTTCATCAATCAGAGAGTAGCCGCCCTGTATGGTAAAGTTGACGTAATATTCTGTCAGATTCGGGCCCGACATACGGGTGCCGTAATGCCCATAGTCGGGTGGGAGGAGTAGATAGGTATTGGGTATAAGAGCATACTCGATGTCATCCAGTGCAATGTCAAACTGCCCGGAGCTTCCGATCAGGAGCACAAAGAAGGAAAGGTGTCGGGCGGGATGAAAGGCTCCGTTTTCCGCATGGAATTTCCCTGCATCGTAAGGGGCGGTCCGTGTATAATTGACTTTGTTTTTGTAGTAGAGATATTTCATCGTAGAAAATTACACCTCATTTGTGAAATAATCGGTTGCAGAACGGTATCGGAACTATTATAATAATTATAGTACAAAACCGAGGCAATTGCAATAGTATTTGTGTATTCTTTTCTTTTGGTTCGTTTGAAACGGGCATTTTGTTCACAAAGGATTGAAATTGTGAGCGGGAATCGGTGGGAAATGATTCGTTTGATATCGTTAAAAATCCCCACTGTGTAGACGCTTTTCGTAAGAGCCTCGCCATTGCATATCATTTAAGATGAGAAAGGAATCATGTATGAAACCACAAAACACTAACCGTTTTCTTCCCGCCGCTGCCGTTCGCTTGATCGATGGACCTTGGAAGGCAATCTACGATAAGGCTCGTCAGGTAACGCTTCCCGACGTGCTGAACAAATTCGAAAAGGCAGGAAACTTTGAAAACTTCCGCGATTTTGCCGAAGGCAACAAAGCGGAGCATCATGGCTATCCCTTTCATGACGGTCTGATTTTCGAAACACTCCGCGCCGCCGCCGATATGCTGGGTGACGAATACGATCCCGCCCTTGACGCCAGACTCGATGCCTATATTGATAT
>CAKSOR010000292.1 GCA_934477985.1 uncultured Eubacteriales bacterium | reverse complement strand
CGCGAAGAAAATTCTCGAGCATTTTCACACCATTTTCGGTCGGGTCGACTTCCGGATGGAACTGAACGCCGATGATTTTCTTTTCCTTATTGTAAAGCCCGGCGCAGACATCGCCGGTTTCGGCTACAAGCTGGAAACCTTCAGGCATAACAGTGACCGCGTCGCCATGGCTCATCAGAACTTTCTGAATCGGGTCGAGTCCGGCAAAGAGCGGGCAGGTCGGATCGACTTTGATTTCGATCTGACCGTATTCGGTTTTGAAGTTAGGTGCGACTTTTCCGCCGAAATGGTCGACGATCATCTGCATTCCGTAGCAAATTCCAAGCATTGGAATCCCAAGGTCGAAAATCGAGTCGTCATATTCAGGCGCACTGTTTTCCCAGACTGACGCAGGTCCGCCGGAGAAAATAATTCCGCCGTAGCCGTTTAATTTTTCAGCCGCGACGCCCATTGGCATGATGTCTGTGTAGACTCCGAGCTCGCGAACCTTGCGGTCGATGACCTTGGTATACTGCCCGCCGCAGTCAAGAATTGCTAATTTTTCCATATAGCCTCCAATTACATTAAACAGATGTAGAGCATACTATGATGATCATAATATGCTCCTTTACATCCTTATTCGAATAAATTATTTCTTCGCAAGAAGATCGCGAATTTCGGTGAGAAGCTCCTCGGTTGTCGGCGCTTTTGGCTCTTTAGCTTTTGCATCAGCCTCAGCTTTTGCTTTCGCTTCAGCAGCTTCGCGCTCTTTTTTGGTCGCAAGATCGCGCGCTGAATTGACCAGCTTTACGCAGATGAAGATAGAAAGCGCAACAATGAGAAAATCAATGATTGTCTGAATAAAATTGCCATAATTGATAGAAACAGCTGGAGTCTCTCCGACTGCTTCCTTCAGAACAACTTTCAGATCACTGAAATCAACTCCGCCGACAAGAAGTCCAATGGGCGGCATAATAATGTCGTTCACAAGCGATGATACAATCTTGCCGAACACATTACCTATGACCACACCGACTGCCATGTCAATGACATTTCCCTTAAAAGCAAATTTCTTGAATTCGCCAAAAAACTTCATTGTAATACCTCGGTTATCGAGCAATACCGAGCATGAGGAAGAAAATCTTCTGCTTGAAGAGCTCTTCGGGAGTCGGATGAACATCAACCGTGAAGACGTCGCTGTAGCGGACAACCTCAGGAAGCGAAATCGTCTGATCGCCGACCTGCGCAGTCTTGTCCGACTGCTTGCCGACAGAACCGAAATACGTGCCGTTCGGGACTTCGCGAAGATCTTTGTGCAGCTTCGTGAGACCGTTTTCGTCGGACTCGAAGACATAGGACTTCCCTATGACGGTTTCACCGTTTTCGTCGACGGTGTACGCGGTCAAAGTGAACTGGCCGTTCGAGAGCGGAGCCTCGGTAAAGGAGGTGACGTTGTAATTTTCGTCGTAAGCCGGCGTGTAGGTCACAAGTCCGACCATTTCGTCCTCGGTAACGATCGTTCCGGCAAACGGAGCGCCGTAATCCGCGTAATAAAGCACGATCACGCACGAACCGGTGATCTGATAGTCATTCAGACCGACGTTCGGAATGTCGATATAAAGCGAAACATTTCCCGCTTCGTCAGCGACATAGTACTTGACGGCGTACATCCAGCCGTCCCAGCCGCCGAAAGTTGCTGCCCCGAGTCCATCGATAGCCGAAATGTAGCCGTTCTCAAGCCCTTCGAGCTTATGGTCGACGAGCAGAGTCTTGGCGACGTCGCCGGCGGAGACCGATCCGTCAGACGCGAAGTCACCGCTTCCTATGTAAGAAAGACCATCGGAGCTCTCGAGCGTCACGAAAACAGTCGCGTTTTCGACCGGAGCGGGCGCGATAACGAGCTCCTCGTCATCGGCAGCAGTGGTGACAACCTCGGAATCGTCAGCAAAAACGCCGACCGCACCGAAAATCATCATGACGGACACAAAGACCGCCAAAAATCTTGCAAACTTCTTCATAATGATTCACCTCAAGAAAAGAGTAATAAAATCCTTGTGTAAATTATACCACAAAATCGCCGCAAAATCAATGGTAATTTTCCACAAAAAATCAGAAAATTATTTGTAGAAAATGCTTTATTTCTGAGAATTTTCGATCTCTTTGATCATGTCGAGGCGCGCGATGTGGCGTCCGCCCTCAAATTCTGTGCCGAGGAAGATGTCGACGAGCTCGAGCGCGAGCCCCGGACCGACGACGCGTCCGCCGAGGCAGAGCACGTTGGCGTCGTTGTGGAGTCGTGTGTATTTAACGCTGAAACTGTCTGACGCGCAGGCGGCGCGGATGCCGTCAAATTTGTTCGCGGCGATCGACATTCCGATGCCCGTCCCGCAGACCAGAATGCCGCGATAGCAGCGTCCCGCCTGGATTTCCCGGCACAGCTTCGCCGCGAATTCGGGATAGTTCACGCTTTTTTCGGAATCGGTTCCGAGGTCAACATACTTCACGTTCTTCGAGTCGAGGTGCTTCTTGATCTCCTCTTTGAGTTGGAAACCGCCATGATCACACGCAATTGCAAGTACTTTCTCCATATATATTACCTCATAGTAAATTATTTGTTAAGTTTCTCTTTTCGCTCGCGCTCGGCCTGGGAATCGCGCAAGTAGATCGGACGAAGTTCGCTGTCTGTCGAACACTTCCCAGCCGCGAACAATTCCTCCGCAAGCAGTCCGACTGACGCCGCGCTGTGCGGAATCAGCGCCGCAGGCGTAGTTTTCAGTCGACTTTTCAGCCGTTCGTCGCCCGAAATAAATCGTTCAGCGAGCGAATAGCCGTCTCCCGCGAGAAAAATATCGCCGTCAAGCGCCGCGAGCCGGTCGGCAAGTTCCGAAAGCGGGATCAGCGAGTCGTCCAGCAGACATTTTCCTTCATTATTATATATAGCCGTATACACCTGCTGACGGCGCGCGTCCATGACCGGCACGCGCAACCCGCCAAATCCCTCGAGATTTTTCGCCAGCGCCGCGAGCGACGAAACGCCGACGCATTGTTTGCCCGACGCGAACGCCAGCCCTTTGATCGTCGAAACGCCGATGCGCACGCCGGTGAACGACCCCGGACCGTTCGCGACAGCGAAGACATCGACGTCATTTGTCGAAAGATCGAGATGCCTGAGCAGCTCGTCGACCATCGGCAGCATCGTCTCGCTGTGCGTCAAAAGCCCATCAATTGTAAAATTTCCGTGAACCCGACCGCCTTCCACAAGCGCGCAAGTCGCCGTGTTCGCGGTCGTATCGATCGCCAGAATCCTCATAAATCCTCACAATTCCACGAGCTTTAATGAGATCTTCCGCTCGTTTTCCGAAATTTTCTCAATATCGACGCGCAAATAACGTTCAGGCAGTGAATCGATGATGTTTTCCGACCACTCGGTCACGATGAACCCGCCACGCTGCTCGTAATCGTAAAATCCGATCGAATCGAGCGAATCCTCGTCCTCAATCCGGTACATGTCAAAGTGAAACACCGGCATGAATGTGGAATTGTGCCCGAATCTGCCCGGAGCCTCGGGTGTCGAATCCGGATAATATTCGTTCACAATCGCGTAAGTCGGACTGCAAACCGGCGCGCCGGGCGCGAAAACCGACACGATTCCGCGGGTCAGCGCGGTTTTCCCTGCTCCGAGATCACCGAAAAGCGCCGCGAAATCGACTCCGAGCCGACGAGCCTGGCGCGCGATTTCAGCGCCAAGCTCCTCGGTCTCATCGACATTGTGTGAAATTATTGTAAATATTTCCGTTTCCATCAAAACAAACCAGTGATAAGCCCCTCGTCGTCGACGTCGATGTTATACGCCGCGGGCTTTTTCGGCAGACCAGGCATCGTCAGAATCGAGCCGGTGAGCGCGACGATGAACTGCGCGCCCGCCGCGAGCTTGATTTCGCGGACGGTCAGCGTAAATCCGGTCGGGCGTCCGAGCTTGGTCGGGTCGTCCGAAAGCGAGTACTGCGTCTTCGCCATGCAGACCGGGAAGGTCGAAAATTTCGGGTCAAGCGCGATGATCTCGGCAAGCTGCTTTTCGGCGTTTGCTTCAAACACAACGTCGCTTGCACCATAAATCTTTGTAGCAATCGCCGAAATTTTCTCCTTTATCGACAAATCGTCAGGATACAATGTAGCAAAATTGCCAGGCTTTTCGCAAGCCGCGACAACCTTTTCGGCGAGGTCAATTCCGCCTTCTCCGCCCTTCGCGAAGACCTCGGACAGCGCCATTTCAGCTCCGCGAGCCTCACAAAGTTTACGCACATAATCAAGTTCTGCGTCGGTGTCAGTGTCAAAACGATTCAGCGCAACAACTACCGGAACGCCAAATTTCGTCAGATTGTCTATATG
>CAKSOR010000291.1 GCA_934477985.1 uncultured Eubacteriales bacterium | reverse complement strand
ATTTATAATGATAAAGTTTACCACATTTCAGGCGATTTGTCAATGTCTCAAATCAATAGTAATTTGTCGATTTATTGAGGACTTATTGTGACAAAAATCTTAAAATAGCATAACAAATTGTTAATTCAGTCGCTGACCGGCTCAGCTGGTCGTGTAGCGCAGGCGGGCGCTTACGCGCCCGTCTGCCTCGGCGACGAGGCGGATGGCGAGCGGAGCCCGCCACCTTGGGCTGTCGCATTTAAGGAGATAATTCCTTTTTCATGGGATTATGCACAGTAATTCAAGTTTACCGATATGTTGTGAACCCCGAAAATTATTCATATTGACCACCGAATGGAAACGATTTCCAAACTTGCGACAGCCCCGCCGACTTGTTAGAAGAGCTCGCTAACCGAAAAGGCTGCCGCAGCCGCGGCAGCCTTTTCGCGTTCATTATCGCTGATAATTCTGATGTCTGTTCTCCCAACGCGAATTCCTT
The DNA here is from genome assembly GCA_934477985.1 of uncultured Eubacteriales bacterium. Taxonomy (GTDB): domain Bacteria; phylum Bacillota; class Clostridia; order Oscillospirales; family CAG-272; genus Flemingiibacterium. The sequence continues at coordinate 3,895 of CAKSOR010000291.1, read as the reverse complement.
ACGCCGCGTTGTCAGTTTTTCAGCATCCCGACTGTTGACTCGAGCGCTGACTTTATGTTGCTCTCCTTTGACGCGTATTCGGACGCGAACGAGGTGCTGTTGCTGTTCGCGAGCCCTGAGATCATCGACTGTATCCCGCCCCAGTTGAAGATGTACGCGATGTCAAAGGTCTGAGTGCCGCGGATCAGATTTATCATGTTCGCTGAGTCCTCGTCGCGAACCGTCTTGCCGAGCACCGTCGTGTCGATGAAAGCCGGGACGATCAACTGCTGCGCGTAATATCCCATCGCGTCGATCACATGCCCCGCGCGGTCAGGGTCGGCACAGGTCGCGGGAATGACAAGGTGATCCGACCACCAGGTGTTCGCGAAGCTCACATAATTTTCCTGCGCGTCGTCGTACTTTGCCATCGGCAGAACTCCGAAATCCGCTTCGTTGACTCTCATATTAAGCGCGACGAGAAGCTGGTTCGAGTAGAAGAGAAGCTCATTCGCGCCGAGCTTCGGCTGGAAATACTCGCTGTGGACACTTCCGTAGGTCTTTTCGGTCTTTGCCTGAAGGCGCGAGATGTTCGCCGTGTAGAAGAAAGGAACAAGTTTGTTTATTATGTCAATCGTCCTTTCGCTGTTAAGCGTCAGCACAATATCGCCGCTCTTATCGTGCTCCGAGAGCCGCACCCCGGCGCCGATCAGAAAATATCCGAGCGAGTCGACCTCAGCCGCGAAGCCGAATTGATCGGCGTCCTCGACGGTCTGATTGCCGTTCAGATCCTCCGAGACATCGGTCGCCATCTTCATCATCCGGTCGAGAGTCCATTTACCGTTGTAAACGAGTTCATACGGGTCGTCGAGCTTGTATTTTCCGATCATGTCCTTCGAGAAATAATTGACAATCGGCGCGCCGAGGTTGAAGAAACAGATGTCGCCGACCGCCGTCAGCTGCTTGCCGTAGAGTGTGTACTCGGCGTTCGCGTTCTGATTCCACCAGGTGTGGGTCAGGTCGAGGGTATTTACCGTGTTGAGGTCGACAAGCATTCCTTCGGTTGTCAGCATCGAGGCGAGTCCGGCGTTCATCGTCAGCGCGAAATCGAACTCGTCGTCTCCGGCAAGTATCGAACGTTGGAGCTTTGTGGAGTTTCCGCGGTCGCCCGAGTCGAGAATGTAGAGCTCGAGTCCGACTCCGAGCTCCTCCTCGACCTTACGGTTGCGCTCGACGATAGAGTCGTTGATCTTATCGCCGTTTTCCTCGCTGAGAAGAATGTTGTAGTTCAGCATGACCGACGAGCCGGAGTAGGAGTACGAGGCGATCGTTACTGTCTGACCGTCGTACTTTACGCCGGGCGACTGGTATTCTGACGGCGCTGTCGTGACCTCGGGCTCTGTCGTGTTTTCAACGGTGGTCGATTCTGGCGTGCCGGTATCACCGCACGATATTGCGGCGAATATTGAGAGAAGAAGCAGGAAACTCAGAAATTGTTTTTTATTCATGGTGATGCCTTCTTTCGTACAAAGTCCGTATACTTATTATCTGTATTCTTATTATATCATATTACGCGCGGCGGTGTCAAACCATATTCGGATAAAAAAATCGTATAATCGGATAGTATTATCGGATAAACTGTTGACAAACTGCCGGATTTATGGTATAATCAGCGAAAGGAGTGATCGGAATGGACAAAAAATTCTATTTTCATTTCTACCGTGATTTCTATATCGAGTATTCGCCGCTTGCCGACACACCACCTGCCACACTCGGAGGATTTCATCTGCACAATCTCGGCGAGCTGATAATCGTTGAGGAAGGCGCTTCGACGGTGATTTCCGACGGCATGATAAAGAGTGTGGCGGGAAGCTACGCGATCTATTATCCGCCGCACGCGATACATCAGCAGCTGAACGCTCCGAACTATAAATACACCCGCTGGCTGATAACGATTGAACCGGCGTATCTTGACGGGCTCGATTTTCCCGACAGCACTTTTGTCCTGAACCTGACGGCGGATAATCTGCGACGTCTTGTAGAGCCCGCGAAGCTGCTGCTCTTCTATTCTGGCGATGAGAAAAATGTTGACAGAAAGCTCGTGGAGGCGCGGCGCAGGTCGATAGTCGGACTTATGCTCACCGAGCTGTCGGATATGCTCTCCGGGGGGCGCGTGGAAGTGCCGGTCGGGGCGAACTACATAAGCGGCGTCTGCCGGTATATTGATCAGCATCTGAGCGAAAACCTGACGCTCGATGAGCTCGCGGAGCGTTTTTTCGTCAGCCGGGCGAAGCTGACGCAGAATTTCCGCGGGGCGCTTGGGATGAGTGTCGGGGAATACATCGCGGTTACCAGGGTCGGGACAGCGAAACATCTGCTGAAGTCAGGGAAGAGTGTTTCCGAGACCGCGGTACTCTGCGGATTTACCGATTCCTCGCATCTGATAAGGACATTTTCGAGGCTTTGCGGCGAAACTCCGGCGGTGTTCAGGGCAAAAAATCATAAAGATCCGTAAAAGTGCTTGAAATATTCACATTTGTTTGATATAATATAATGTAGATTACTAATTTTTCGGAGGAGAAGATGGCACTACAGGAATCGGGGGAGATGTACCTCGAAACGATATACATATTATCGAAAAAAAGTGCGAATGTCCACTCGATCGATGTCGGCGAGTATATGGGATATTCGAAGCCGAGTGTGAGCCGCGCGGTCGGCATACTCAAAAAAGGAGGTTTCCTGAATATGGAAGCCGACGGCACGCTCAGTCTGACCGATGCGGGGCGTGAGGTCGCCGAGCGGATGTATGAGCGCCACACGCTGCTCACGAAGGTGCTGATAAAGCTCGGAGTCGATGAGGACACCGCGGTCTGCGACGCCTGCAAGATCGAGCACGACATCAGCGAGGAGTCGTTCAACGCGATAAAGCAGCATATCAAGGGAATGATCGAATAAGGGACGGGTTGCCGCTTTTGCGGTGACCCGCGCTTTTTCGCGCGAAAAAGCGCGCGAAAAAGGACTGCGACCGCTCGTCGGTCGCGATGCGCAGGCGGCTGCGCGGCTCAGCCGCGCAGCGCACGCGGACTCGAAGAGTCGGCGTGTTCGCGGGCTGTGTCCGCGAACCAAATCGAGTCTGCCGCTTTCGCGGCAGACTCGATTTGTAAAAGCGGCGGTTTTGCGGAGCTGTAAGGCTCGCGCTGTCTGCCACTTATGTATATTTTTCGTCAGAACACCGAAGTGCCGAACGGCATCAGCGCGAGTTTTGCGAGCTTGAAGTGCTGCTTTGCGAAGGGAATTCCGATTATGGTTATCGCGAAGATTATTCCGAACGCCGCGTGCTCAAGCGCGAGCGGGATGCCGCTGAGGATTATCCACAGGATGTTGAGAAGCAGAGAGACCGCGCCTCCGCCGTACTCGACCCGCTTTCCGAACGGACAGAACGACAGCGACGCGAACTTGAAGCACTGAACTCCGACCGGTATGCCGACTATGGTGACGCACCAGAGAAGTCCCGCGAGCGCCCACGATATGCCGGTCACAAACCCTCCGAACAAAAACCAGATTATATTTCCAAGACAACTCATCTATTCCACCTCTTTACTGTATTATACAATATACATCGGCTGTTGTCAATCACCCGGGAAATTAATTTACAACGTGTAAAAAACAGATTTACAAATTGACAAACCGCGCTGAATATGCTATAATAGACATGTCCGATACCCAGGTCTCAATGTGTAAGGCTGGCAGCGTATGCCGGCAGTTGGACGGGCTCATCGGGAAATTTACCGGACATGCTGAAAAGACGGAGTGAAAAACAATGACACTTGAAAAAATGGACGATTTCTTTACCGCGCGGACCGAAGGATATGACGAACATATGCTCCGCGACGTCGGCGGCTGTGCGAACGGCTAC
>CAKSOR010000290.1 GCA_934477985.1 uncultured Eubacteriales bacterium | reverse complement strand
AGCACGCACTGCTCGCCCGAGCAGATGATGCCGTTGTCGAAAATACGTCCGCTGATGATCTTCGGAATAGTGTCTTCAAGATCTACTCCGCGGTCGACAATGACCTGCACGTTGCCGGGGCCGACACCGAGCGCGGGCTTGCCGCTCGAATATGCCGACTTGACCATTCCCGCGCCGCCGGTAGCGACAACTACGTCGACGCTCTGCATGAGCGCGTTGGTCGCGTCGATCGAGGACTTCTCGACGGTCTGGATGAGGTCAACCGGCGCGCCGAGCTTTGCGAGTTCAGCACGGAAGAGGTCGACGACATACTTGTTGACATTCTGTGTTCTCGGATGCGGAGCGATTATGATCGCGTTCTGTCCCTTGAGAGCGAACATGGCGTTGCACATCGGGGTGACGACGGGGTTCGTGACCGGGGTTACCGAGCCGACGACGCCCTTTGCCTTGGCGACGCGGATGATGCCGGTCTCCTTATCCTCGGAGATGATTCCGACCGACTTCTTGCCCTTGAGGCTGTTCCAGATGCACTTCGACTTGCCGTGGCACTTCGCGACCTTGTCCTCGTAAACGCCCATTCGGCTCTCCTCGCAAGCCATTCTCGCGAGTTCCTCGGCGCGGTCATAGACCAGCTTGCCGATAGCGCGGACGACCTCGTCGGTCTTCTCCTGCGAGAAGGACTCGAATTCCTTCTGCGCAACTCTCGCCTTCGCGACCATTTCGTTAATCATGTTTACTGCCTGTTCGTCCATTTTATTTACATCCTTTCAGAAATTGATTTTATTCTTTCCGGGCGGGAGATTCCGCCGGGATTTTACTTATTTTTCTTGAATTCCAGAGCCGCTTTCAGATCGACGGGGTTTCCGTGATGCTCGCAGTTCTTTATGGCGTTTTCGAGATATTCGCGTAAAGCCGGACGGAAGTCGGGGTGAGCGCAATTCTCAATTATGCACCTTGCGCGGTCGACCGGATCGAGTCCGCGCAGATCGGCGACTCCCTGCTCGGTTATCAGCGCGTGAATCTCGTGGATCGTGTGGTCGACGTGGCTGACCTGCGGAACTATGCAGGAGAGCGCGCCGTTCTTGGCGGTCGATTTCGTGATGAAGATCGAGAGCCCGGCGTTCTGACAGTAGTCGCCCGAGCCGCCGACACCGTTCATCAGCCGCGAGCCGTCGATATACGACGAGTTCGTATTGCCGTAAATATCGGCTTCGATGACCGTATTTATCGCGATGACGCCGAGACGGCGGATGACCTCGGGATGATTGCTGATTTCCTGCGGGCGGAGGATTATCTTGTCGCGGTACTTGTCGAAATGCCTGAAGAAGTCGTCGCGGCGGTCAGCCGAGATCGTCAGCGAGGTTCCCGAAGCGAAGTCGACTTTTCCGGCGTCGATCAGGTCGAAAATCGAGTTCTGCAAGACCTCGGAATAGACCGTCATATGCTCGAAATCCGACTTCGCGAGTCCTTCGAGAACCGCGTTCGAAACGCTTCCGACTCCGGCCTGAAGCGGCGGGAGAGGATCGCAGAGGCGGTCAGCCCTGACCTCGGAGTGAAGAAAATCAATGAGGTTCGCCGCCATCTGTCTGAACTCGTCGTCGACCGGGGAGACGATTCTTCCGTTGTCGGGAATGTCGCTCTCGACTATCGCGACGACCTTCGACGGGTCGCACTTTATGCAGGGCATTCCGATGCGGTCGCCGACCTTTTCTATCGGTATCGGCTTGGTGTGCGGCGGACGCGCGGGAGAGTAGACGTCGTGCACACCCTCGATGCAGGCCGGAACGTAGGTGTTGACCTCGATTATGATCCTGTCGGCGCACTCGGCGTAGATGTTTGACGTTCCGACCGAGGTCGTTGGGATGATGTTGCCGTTCTCGTCAATCGCGGCGGCTTCGATTATCGCGACGTCGACCGGTTTTAAGAAGTGGTTCTTGACCCAGACCGGCATCTGTCCGAGCGGAACGTCGTGGTAGGATATGTCTCCGGCGTTTATCGCGTTTCTGAGATCCTTGTTCGTCTGATAAGGCATTCTCGCCCTGAAAGCCCCCGCGCGGGCAAGCTCTCCGTCAAACTCCTCGCCGAGCGACGCGCCCGAATAGACGGTCAGGTCGAGCTTTTCGCCCGAGCGCGCGCGTCTCGCGAGCACAGCCGCGACGGCTTTCGGATATCCGGCTATCGTGAATCCGCTGACTCCGAGAACCATGCCTGGCTTTATGAACCCGGCGGCCGCCTCGGCGTTCATCACGCGGTCAAGATAGGCGGGATAGCGTATCCTTGAAAGGAAATCGTTGTTCATTGTCTTTGCTCCTTTAAGCCTTCACGGCGGTTTTTTCCGCCTTCAGGCTGATTTTTTCTTTCTTTTCCCATTTGATAGTCACATAGAAGACAACCGAAACGACCATCGCGATTGTCCATCCGATCGGCCATGAGAGCCAGATTCCGGTGGTCTGGAGTCCGGTCTTCGAGAGAGTCAGCGCGAGCACGACACGCAGCACAAGGTCGGTGAAGGTCGCCGCCATGAACTTCTTCATCAGCCCCGCGCCGCGAAGCACACCGTCAGAAACGAGCTTTGCCGCGACAACGAAGTAGAACGGAGCGACAATTCTTAAGAACTCAACTCCGACCTCCATCGCCTGTCCTGTCGGGCTGTCGAGGAAGATGTAGACAAGCCAGCGTCCGGCGAAGACGTAGAGCAGCACCAGCGGCAGACAGAGTGCCCAGACAAGTCCGAGTCCCGCCCTGAATCCGGCTTTGATGCGGTCGTATTTCGCCGCGCCGAGATTCTGCGCCGTGTAGTTTGAGATCCCGTTTCCGAGGGTTGTCAGCGAGGTTATCACCATGTTGTTGAGCTTGACCGAAGCCGAGTAACCTGCCATCACCGCCGGACCGAAGCCGTTGATGACGCTCTGGATGATGATGTTTCCGATCGAGATGAAGCTCTGCTGCAAAATGCTCGGGATCGCGATGACCGCGAAGCTCCTTAAGTGAGCCGCAGAGAAGAGCTTTATCTTTCCCTCGGTCTTTATCGACCTGAAGCGTCTGAAGACGAAGACGAGCGCGAGTACGCAGCTGACTCCCTGGCAGAGGAAGGTCGCCCAAGCCACTCCGTCTACTCCCATATTGAACGCCGTGACGAAGAGAATATCCATTCCGATGTTAGACAGCGACGAGCAGGCGAGGAAAATGAAGGGCGTTTTCGAGTCGCCGAGCGCGGAGAAGATTCCGGTCGCGACGTTGTAGAGGAAGACGAACGGAAGTCCGAGGATGTAGATGTCAAGGTAGAGCTTTGAGTCCTCGAAGACCTCGGCGGGCGTCTTTATAAGATGAAGAAGTCCGTCGCAGAATCCGATTCCGAGCGCCATCAGGACGACGCAGACGACCGCGCTTGAGATAAGCGACGTGGCGACCGCGGTCTTGAGCTCCTTGTATTCCTTCGCGCCGAAGAGCTGCGCGGCGAGCACCGAGCAGCCGATGTTGCATCCGAACGCGAAGGCGATGAAGATCAGCGTGATTTCGTAGCTGTTGCCGACCGCCGCGAGCGCGTTGTCGCTGATGAATTTACCGGCGACGAAGCTGTCGGCGATATTGTATAGCTGCTGAAATATTATGCTTCCGAAAAGCGGCAGGCAGAAACGGCAGAGGACGCTCGCCGGCTTTCCCTGCCGGATGTGCTATATACACAAGCGCGCGAACGATCAGGCGGCGATTCAAGGAGAACTCTCAGCATCAGACTGGATCAACTACGCCAAAGAAGCCCAGAATTCCGGAATGCTTCTTCTCCTGCTCACAGGCGGTGAACCGCTCCTCCGTCCCGACTTCCGCGAAATCTATACCGCCTGCATAAACCTCGGAATCCTGATCTCAATAAACACAAACGGAACACTGATCGACGAATCAATGGTTGAGTTCTTCAAAAAGAATCCGCCACTCAGAGTAAACCTCACACTCTATGGCGCGTCGCCTGAAACTTATCAGCGTCTCTGTGGCGACCCGACCGCGTACAATCGCGCGTACAAGGCGGTCGAACTCCTGACCAACGCCGGAATCCGGGTCAAACTCAACTTCAGCGCGACTCCGGAGAACTCGGACGACCTTCCGCAAATCTACAAATTCGCAAAAGAGAAGAATCTCCTTCTCCAAGTCGCGTCATATATGTTCCCGCCACTGAGAGCCTGCGAATTCGGAAATTGTGCCGCACACAGACTGACTCCCGAGCAAGCCGGAAAAATCCGTTGGAGCTATGACGAGTATCGTTTCGATGACGAAAAGCTCCGTGAACGCGCCGAAAAATTCCTCACGTCGAAAGCAGTTCCGGACGATGACAATGAGTGTCAGGAACTCCCGACCGAGAGAATTCGTTGCCGTGCTGGAT
>CAKSOR010000289.1 GCA_934477985.1 uncultured Eubacteriales bacterium | reverse complement strand
ATTTCAACCAGATTGCTGTAAATCAATAATAATTTGCTGAATTTCATATTGACCGCGCGTTCATAAAATGTTATAATGTAAAAAAACGAAAGGACTCAACCATGAAGCACAGAATATCAGCTCTGATCCTCGCCGCGGCGCTCCTCTGCCCGGTCGGATGCCATGAAAAATCCCCGCCGCCCGACCTCTCAGCCTACACGATTGTCCGCCCCGACAACTCCTCGAAAAGCGTTATCGACTCGGCGCTCTCACTGCGGGGGCTGACCGACCTTCCGATCTCGACCGACTGGGTGAACCGCGGCGAGACGATTCCGGACGGAGTCGGTGAAATTCTTGTCGGAAGTACAAACCGCCCGCTCTCAAACGAACTCCTCGACGAGCTCAGGTCACGCGAAAACTGTCTGTCCGACTGGGCAATAGCCTCAAAGAACGGCAGCGTCGCGATAGTCGGCGGTTCTGACGAGGCGCTTTCAGCCGCCGCGGAATTTTTTCTCTCGCACACAGACGAGCTCACCGAAAACTACAGCTTTATCTATAGAAAGGAATACGAGACAATGGAACTTCTCGGAAAGAACATCGGCGAATACTCCTTCGCCCTCCCCGAAAACGCGAACCCCGACCTCAGAAAGGCGGTAAAAGCCTTCGAAGCCGACGTTCTCGCCCGCACCGGCTTCAGAATGGACGGCGAAAACAAAATCACGCCCGGTCTCTCAGGCAAGCCGGACGAATGGAAGATCAGCGCCGGAAGCGGCGTCTCTGTGACCGGCGGCTGTTATCTCTCGCTGATTGAGGCGCTCGACAATCTCATGGCGCTTGCGGACAAGCTGACCGCCGACAAGCCGCTGACCGGAAATTACACCGGCGATATACCGCTCGCGCTCGGCGAGTACACATTGGTCTGGAACGATGAGTTTGATTCCGACTACACCGAAAAGTGGACGACGCTCGACCACACCTACGAGGGTCACGAGGGCGGAAAGGCTTACCGGGTCAGAAAGGACTCGACGCTCTGGCAGGAGGACGGAAATCTCGTGCTCAGTGCCTATCGGCTCGAGGGTCACGACTACGAGTGCGCGCCCTATGTCTGGACGAAGAAAAAAATGCTCTTTAATCGCGGAATAGTTGAGATGCGCGGAAAACCCGCGGTCGGCAAGGGGCTCTGGTCGTCCTTCTGGATGACCGGCGACGGCACTTTCCCCGAGATCGACGTCTTCGAGACCAAGGGCTATACGAACACGCTGACCTGCAACATCCACAAGTGGGGCGACAAACCCGACGCGAACGGAAACACTCACTCCTCGCTCGACGGGAAGGTCAGGGCGGCTGACCGGCAGTATGTTCTCCCGAGCGGAAATTTTGACGAAGACTATCACATCTTCCGGCTCGAGTGGGATGTCGGCGTCATGCGCTTCTACTGCGACGGCGAGCTCTTCTGCGAGCAGAAGGTCGATGATTTCTTCACCGACAAATATGTCGCGGTCGTGCTCTCGACGCTCATAGGTCCGCACATGATCCCCGAGCCCGACGCAGACGCGAAGCTGCCGGTCAACTACACGGTCGACTGGGTCAGGCTCTATCAGAAGAGCGGCGAGGACATCAGATTCCTCGATTGAGCGTGAAACTTTTTCAATGTAACGTTTCATGAAACTTGTTTCAGTTACATAAAATTTTTTCGATATTTTTTCGTTTTTTCTCTTGACAATGCACAAAAAATGTGGTATCATATATGTGTAATTTATTTAAGGAGAAGCGAACATGAAAAAATACAGAATCCTTTCACTCATCCTGGCACTTCTGATGCTCTCAAGCGTCGCAGCGTGCGGCGGCAGCTCGTCCGGAACGCAGGACAGCACTACTCCATCCGCCAATTCTGATGACACGGAAACCACTCCCGACACCACCGCCGAACTGAAGCCCGACCTTCCCGACAAGAAGTTCGACGGCTACGAGTTCAATATCGTGAACACGGTCGCCGGATGGAGCATCTACAACAACGAGCATATCGTGGTCGAGGAGGAAAACGGTGAAGTCCTCAACGACGCGATCTTCAACCGCAACCGCCACGTCGAGGACAAATACGGCGTGAAGCTCGTCGAGACGGTCGTCAGCGACACTTCTTCCGAAATCACAAAGACGGTCATGGCAGGCGACGATGAATACGACCTCGCGGTCTCGACCTACTCGTTGAAGCTCGGCACTGAGTACTTAGTCGACTGGAACACGCTTTCATACACCGATCTCTCAAAGCCCTGGTGGGATCAGAACTACATCGAGGCGACCTCGGTTGACGGCAAGCTCTGCTCGATGGTCGGAAGTATCATGATAACCCACATGGACAGCGTTCTCGCGATGTTCTACAACCAGAAGCTGGCGGGCGAGTACAAGCTCCCCGACCTCTACGAGATCGTCCGCAACGGCGAGTGGACTCTGCCGAAGTACTTTGAGATCACAAAGGACGTCACCTCCGACACAAACGGCGACGGCACGTTCGACGACCGCGACCGCTACGCCTTCGTCGGACTCGACGGAATCCTGCGCCTGGCGTCGGGTGTCGAGCTCGATTATGTCAAAAAGGACAAGGACGACATCCCGCGGACGAATTTCGGCGATCAGAAGCTCGTTGACGCGCTGACAAAGCTGCGCGAATACAACTCGATACACAAGGCGGACATCTATAACGCGCGCAGCGCTAACGGCAGCCCGAACACCGGCGGCGACGGCGACCGCGCGGTCTTCAGAATCTTCATGAACGACCAGGCGCTGTTCTATGTGCACGGACTCGGCTCGGCGCAGATGTTCCGCGATATGAAGAGCGATTTCGGAGTCATCCCGACGCCGAAGCTGGACGAGACTCAGGAGGATTACTTCATCCAGCCGGATATAACCAAGTGCATGGCAATTCCTACGACAGCGTCCGACCTTGAGCGCACGTCGATTATCCTCGAGGCGCTCGCTTATGAGGGCTACAGCTATCTCCGCCCGCTATACTATGAGACGATGCTCCAGAACAAGTACCTGCGCGACGAGGAATCGGTCGAGATGCTCGATGAGTATATCTACACGAACATCGGCTTCGCGCCGAACAACGGTTCGTCGACGCTGACCGCGATGAAGAACTCGCTTCTCACCGGCGACAGCGAGATCGCCTCAACGCTCGCTTCGAACAAGGCGGCAATCGACGGCGAGATCGCGGATTACGTCGCGCTGTTCAAATAAATAAACCGAAAGAGACGTCTCCGGGCGTCTCTTTTCTTTCTTTGCGCTTTTTTGCAACATTTTAGCCAAAAAGTCCTTGACAAATCCTCTCTTATGTGATACAATATGATTACATACAAGAAAGGAGTCCAGGCAATGAAAAAATTCGTCACTCTCACCATACTCAGCGCACTCCTCACGGCACAGCTCGCGGGGTGCGGCGCGACACCCCCGACCCCGGATGAAGCGACCACGACTCTCCCGGAGGGCACAACCGCTGCCGAGACCGATTATTCCTACCCATATCCCACCGAGGGCTACGGAGGCGAGGAGTTCGGCATGCTCAACATCGAGGACATCTACACGATGCACTGCCAGATCGACCGCGAACAGCTGACCGGCGACGTCCTCGACGACGCGCTCTTCAACCGCAACAAGCTCATCGAGACCAAGTTCGACATCGTGCTGAAGGAGCACCTTGTTACCGAAACCTGGGAGTTCAAGACCTGCCCCGCGGAGGCTCAGAAGGCGATCCTCGCCGGAGACAGCGAGTATGACGTCATGTTCATTCCGGTAGCCGGTTCGTCAGGACTGATCACTGACGGCGCTTTCATCGACCTGAAGACAGTCGACTCGGTGCAGCTCGACAAGCCCTGGTGGTACTCGTCCTACAACGACGCGTTCACGCTTAACGGAAAGCTCTACGGCGCGATGGGCGGCGTTCATCTGTGCATTCACGACGGAACGCGCGTCATCGCCTTCAACTCCGACATGATGAAGACTCTCGGGCTCGATCTGCCATACGACATTGTGCGCGAGGGAAAGTGGACGCTCGATGTCTTCAACACCTATCTGACCGCCGCGGCGAACCTGAACGGCGACGACTCCGCCGCATGGCTCAAGGACGGAAAAACGGTCTACGGCTTCACTAACAACCAGAACAGCGTTGTCAAGTTCATGCAGGGCTTCGGCGAGAACATGGTCGAGATGAAGAACGGAAAGCTCGTCTATACGGCGGGAAGCGAGCGCTTCTACGACAGCATTTCGAAGCTCGCGAAGGTGCTGACCGTCTCGGACGCCAAGGGAATCAACGCGCCGAACGGCGACGACAGCGTCTCTGACGACGGCAACCCCGGATACCTCTACATATTCACGAGCAAGCGCGCGCTTTTCTCGGACGCGGAGGTCAATAAGTTCCAGGG
>CAKSOR010000288.1 GCA_934477985.1 uncultured Eubacteriales bacterium | reverse complement strand
CTCTCGAAGAACTCCGGGAGCTTCAGCTCCGGCAGCTCCTCAAACAGACTTTCAACCGGTCTGAGCAGCTTCACCCGCTCCTCAGGCTCAAGCTTTGCGAGCTCATCGAGCGTGTGCGAGTCGGCTATCGAAAAGCTCCCGCTCCCGAGCCGCTCAAGCGAGCTCATGCACCCTCCGCAGCCGAGCTTCGCGCCGATGTCCGCGCAGAGCGTTCTTATATACGTTCCCTTCGAGCAGGCGACGGTCAGTATGTAATCACTCGCCGCTCTGGTGGACTCGACATCTATCGAATACACCGTGATCTGACGTGCTTCACGCTCGACCGTGACTCCGCGCCTCGCTAAATCGACGAGCTTCTGCCCGCCGACCTTCAGCGCCGAATACATCGGCGGCACTTGCATTATCTCGCCGACAAAATCAGCGCAGACCCTTCGCACCTCGTCCTCCGACGGAATGTCGTGCGACTCCGAGAGCGTGCTTCCGGTTGTATCCTCGGTGTCGGTCACAAGCCCGAGCCGCAGTCCGGCACGGTAGAGCTTGTTCTCGGCGGTCAGAAAATCGGCTGCCTTCGCCGCTCTTCCGATCAGTATCGGCAGTACACCGGTCGCCATAGGGTCGAGAGTGCCCGTATGACCGACCTTTTTCGTGTCGAACAGCCGGCGCATTTTGTTCACGCAGTCGTGCGAGGTCATGCCGGCAGGCTTATTGAGAATGATGACTCCCGACGCTTCCATCAGAGAGCACCCGCGTTGTCGAAGGCGTGCGAGGCGTCGAGCTCCTCAAGCGCCTTGTCAACCGCCTCCATAAGCCGTTTTTCGGCTTCAATCTCGTTCTCAGCGTTAACTGTGCAGCCAGCCGCGCGGACATGTCCGCCGCCGCCGAAAACCGCGCAGATTTTCGAGACGTCCGCGACGCGGTTCGAGCGCATCGAGACCTTGTAGAGCGTCGGATCATCGTCCGACTGCTTTATCGACATGCCGATCTCAACTCCCTCTATAGAGCGGGTCAGCGAGATGATGTCGTCGATGTCCTCACGCGAGAGATTGTTGTCGGCGCGCATCTTCGCCGTGAAATTGATGACGGCGACGCGGTTCGAGTTGTAGAATCGCAGCGCGTTCAACGCGACCTTTGTAGCGATAACCTGCGAGATCGGGCGCGAATCGTACAGTCTGCGCGCGACCTCGGCGTGGTCGAATCCGACCTCGAGCAGCGACGCTATCCGCAGATGAGTCTCAGCCGTGACGCTCTCGAACTTGAAGCTGCCGGTGTCCGAGCAGATAGCGGCGTAGAGCGCGATAGCGGCGCGCTTTGTCATGACCTTCTGCCCGCGCTTTTCGAACTCCTTCGAGAGATCAAATATTATCTCGCCGCAAGCTCCGACGTCCCGGACGACAGTCAGCGGCGCGAAGGGTGTCCCGAGCGCGTGATGGTCGATCGCGAGCGCGATTCTGGGCGTGTATTCAGCCTCCAATTTGCCGAAGAGCTTTGACGCTGACACATCGACCGAGACATACATATCCGGAACAAACCCCTCGGGCAGAACTTCCTCGGGTTTCAGCGACGCCGCGCCGGTGATGAATTGCAGCCTTTTCGGAATATCGTCGTCGTTTATGATGTGAACGGTTTTTCCGAGCGAAGTCAGGAACTCGGACAGAGCGACCGCCGAGCCGAGCGTGTCGGCGTCGGGGCGGGTGTGTGTCAGGATGACGACCGACTTCGGCTCTTCGAGCCGTTCGCAGACGTCGGAAAGAGTCAGTGAGGTGTCGATTGAGACCGGATTCTCACTCATCTTCGGAGTCCTCGGCTTTCGGAACGTCCCGCTCGATCTGCTTTAAGAGCGAGTTGATGTGCGAGCCGTATTCGATCGAATCGTCATACTCGAAGACGAGCTCGGGCGTGATGCGGAGGTTGAGAGTCTCGGCAATGCGCTTTCTGATGAAGCCCTGAGCGCTGACGAGACCTTTTTTGATGTCCTTCGGGTCGCCGGTGATGGCGGAGAAGTAGACCTTCGCGAATTTCAGGTCAGGTGTGACGTCAACCGAGGTCACGGAGACGAAATTGTCGGCGACACGGGGATCTTTTATATCGCGGAGTATGACGGCGAGTTCCTTTTTCATCTCGTCGTTTACGCGTCCGCGGCGATAGTTTGGCATGATGATTCTCCTTTTTGCTTTTGATGGTATTATTATAACACACTTCACGGGAAAAAACAAGGGGGCGGGGAAAGCAATTTATTAAATTTTCAATAAACCGCTTGACATTTCGGTACAAAAAGCATATAATATATAGTGAAAGAGGTGATATTATGCTGACTGAAATCGGAAGCAATTCGAAAGTAACGATACCTTCTGAAATTATCAAAGACCTCGGGATATGCACTGGAGATAAGTTTGAGATAATCGAAAAAGATGGCGGCATATTTTTACTGCCTGTTGTCGTGTACCCGCAGGAAACTGTTGACAAGATCAATCAGATTCTGAAGGATTCTGAGGAAGAATTGAAGAATCAGAAGCCATATGACAGCGTGGAAAAAATGTTTTCGGATATGGGTATAGACATCAGCGATGTATGAGTTAAGATTTACCAGCAAATTTTATAAATCGCTGAAGAAACTCTCTCACAATGAACAAATGCAGACTTTTAAGAAGCTGAAACTGTTGGCAGAAAATCCGCTGCATCCATCACTCAGATCGAAAAAAGTTCGCGGTACTGAAACATTTGAGATGAGTGTAAATATGGATATTCGTGTTATTTGGAAATACGATAATGGAATAATTATCATTGTCATTGAGGTCGGACATCACAAGGACGTGCTCGGGATTTAACAATATGCTTGGGTAGAAATCGGAAACAGGCTTGTACTTCCGAAAATCAAACCATCACATCCGATAATCGGCTTGACTTTTAATTAAAAAGAGGTTATAATTGAAGCACAAAAATCTGTTTAATCCGGAGGACACCCAATGAACGACTCCCTTAAATCCCACTCCCGCTACGCTCTTATCGAGACCTTCGACCGCCACAGCGAGTTTGTCGGCGGCAAGCTCGACCGCATGACACACGAGAACCGCATGGGCGTTTTCTCACTTCAGTTCTTCGAGAACGGCGAGCGCTTCTTCCCGAAGACAGTCACCGTAAAGCAGGTCGGACACGAGTTCAAATTCGGCTGTTCGCTCTTTCTGCTCGACCAGTTTCCCGAGGCTGAGCGCAACAAGGCTTACCGCGAAGCTTTTAAAAAGATCTTCAACCTCGGAGTCGCGCCGATCTACTGGGACGCGCTCGAACCCGAGGAGGGTCATCCGCGCTTTTCGGTCGACTCGAAGCCGATCTGGCGCAGACCGCCGGTCGATCTCGTCCGCGACTACTGCCGTGAGAATAACATCCGCATGAAGGCGCACTGTCTCGCCTACAACTCCTTCAATCCCGCCTGGCTGCCCGACTCGAACCGCGGCATAAACACAGCGCTGGCAAAGCGCGCCGCGGCGCTCGGTGAACGCTATCGCTGGGACTTCGAGGACATGGACGTCATCAACGAGATGTTCTGGGTCTACAAAAACTGCTATAAGGGCAACGGAATGCGCGACTTCCAGATAACCGACGAGCCCGACCACGAGAAGTTCTGCTTCGATCTCGCGAAGAAGGAATTCCCCTGCACCCGCCTTTTCTGGAACGAGGGCTGCTTTGAGACCTTCGCGAAGGGCAACTATGTCGGCACGCGCAGCCGCTATTATCTGATGCTCAAGAACCAGCTCGCGATGGGCACGAAAATCGAGGGAATCGGAATGCAGTTCCACGCCTTCACCGGAAAAAACGAAGAGCTGACCGCCGCCGCTCCGCTCTACGACCCGCTCCGCCAGCTCGACATATTCGACTGCTACTCGGATTTCAGGCTGCCCGTACACCTGTCTGAGGTCTCGATTCCGTCCTGGTCGAACGAACCCGAGGACGAGGAGATTCAGGCAGAGCTCGTCGAGCGTCTTGTAAGACTCTGGTTCTCGCAGAAGTACGTCGACGCCTTCATCTGGTGGAATCTGGTCGACGGCACGGCTTACGGAAACGAGAATGTCTTCCACGCCGGGCTCATGCGCAACGATCTCTCGCCGAAGCCCGCCTATGAGGTCATCGACCGGCTCGCAAACCGGGAATGGCACACCGGGTTCGAGCGCTCCGGAGAGTCCGAACGCTTCGAGTTCGAGGGATATTTCGGAGACTATGAAGTCTCGTTCGTTAAGGACGGACGCGAATACACAAGAAAGGTGCGTCTCTTCCGTGACACGACCGGCTACGACAACCGGCTCTGCGATTACCGCGTCACAAGAATAGATATATAGGAAAACGCTGATTTAAGGTTGTTTTCACGCGAAAAAGCCCATAAATTCAAGCCTTTTTCGCGTGAAAACTCCAATTATT
>CAKSOR010000287.1 GCA_934477985.1 uncultured Eubacteriales bacterium | reverse complement strand
ACGCGGCGGATACCGGCGGTCATGGCGAGACGGATGTCGGAGTCGATGTTGATCTTGCAGACGGACAGACGGGCTGCCTGACGGAGCTCTTCTTCCGGGATACCGATGGCGTCCGGGAGCTTGCCGCCGAGAGAGTTGATCTCACGAACGTATTCCTGCGGTACGGAGGACGCGCCGTGGAGCACGATCGGGAAGCCGGGCAGACGCTTGCTGACCTCTTCCAGAATGTCGAAGCGCAGCGGCGGCGGAACGAGCACACCGTCGGCGTTGCGCTTGCACTGCTCCGGCTTGAACTTGTACGCGCCGTGGCTCGTGCCGATCGCGATAGCGAGAGAATCCACACCTGTCTTCGTGACGAATTCCTCAACCTCCTCCGGACGCGTGTAGGAGGAATCCTCCGCGGATACCTTTACATCGTCCTCTACGCCTGCCAGTCTGCCCAGCTCACCCTCGACAACGACGCCTCTCTCGTGCGCGTATTCCACAACCTTGCGGGTCAGGGCGATGTTGTCCTCGAACGTGTGGTGGGAACCGTCGATCATGACAGAGGTGAAGCCGCCGTCGATGCACGCCTTGCAGATCTCGAAATCCGCGCCGTGGTCGAGGTGGAGAGCGAGGTCGATATTAGCGTCAGCGATAGCCGCCTTAGCGAGAGCCATCAGATACTCCTGCTTAGCGTACTTTCTCGCGCCTGCCGAGACCTGAAGGATGACGGGGGAACGCGCCTCACCGGCAGCCTCGGTGATCGCCTGGACGATCTCCATGTTGTTGATGTTGAAAGCGCCGATGGCGTAGCCGCCCTCGTATGCCTTCCTGAACATTTCTTTAGTAGTAACAAGTGCCATTTTGCTTATACACTCCTGTTGTTTTTTATTACTTAATTATTGTACTACTTCCGGCGGGATAAATCAAGGGGTTTCGAGAAAAAATATGTTAATTTTTTATCGCGCGGCGTCGGTTCTGAGGATTTTTGCGAGAGTTTCAAGCATTTCGTCGTCGCTCGGGTCTGACGTGAGACCTTTTGCGAGGGTGGCGGTCGGCTCGGTCGAGCGGGTGAGCTCGCAGAGCGTGCGCAGAGTCTCGCGGACAGCGTTCGCCCGGTCGCCGTCAAGCGTCATCAGCATGAGCTCGCGGCATTCGCGAAGGTGCGGCAGGGTCAACGCGAGTTTGCGTGCTTTTTCGGGTTCACCGCCCGACTTGTAGAGCCAGACAAGGTTCGCGGCGGTCGTCGCAGCGATTTTTCGAGGGCAGTTCATTTTGAGCAGACGCTCTGAGACCCCGGTCGCCTCGTAAATCTCCCCGGCTAAGGTGAGGTTCAGCGCGAGCTCGCCCAAGAGTCCGGGCTCGTCGGGGAAGAGTCTCAGCCCGGCGCGCAGAGTCTCAACCGCGCCCTGAATGTCGCCTGACGCGCGCTTCGAGCACTCCTCATCGAAGATATGCCTGAGCGTTCCGGGCGAGCGGAGCTTTTCCATCCCGCAGAGCTCGTCGAGCGAGACATTGAAGAAGTTGGCGAGTCCGGGAAGGAGCTCGATGTCGGGGCAGACCGAACCGGTCTCCCAGCGGCTGACCGCCTGTCCGCTGACTCCGAGCGAGGCGGCGAGCTCTTCCTGCGTGAGTCCGCGCGCGAGTCTGAGGCGGCGGAGGTTTTCGGCGATAAAGATCATACTATCACGTCCTTTCGGTATTGCGATCCGGCTGATTTTGCCGGTCTGATATAATTTTACCACAGTTCTGAGGAAAACGCAAGCGCACGGAGGTTGGAGAAATTCCCAAAAACAGCTTGACAAAGCTCGAATAATATGGTATTATGGTTATACCGGATGAATAATTCCGGAATAAAAGGAGGTAAAACAAGATGAGAAAAGCATTTATCGCGCTGGCGCTCGGCGTCATGCTCGCGATCGGCTGTGCCGGGCACGCGACCGCGAGAGACGAGGACGGGGAGTTTCAGGTCTTCCTGACGAAGGGGAAAACCGTCGGGGTCGTCTCAGAGCCCGACTGGGATTTCAGCGCTGACACCGACGTCACGGTGAAGTTTTTAAGGACCGAAGGACCGTTCGTCTGCGAGCTGTCTGTGCTGTGCGACACCGGGGACGGATGGACAACGGTGTACGAGGGCGATATTGACCTCGCCGACTCGGTCGACTGCACGATACCCGCCGGGGCTTCGATAAAGGTGACGGCGAAGTCAGTCGAGGGAAAGAACGGCAACGTCACGTTCAGAGTGGTTACGCCGTGACTTCCTTCGCTATAAAAATAATCGCCATCATCGCGATGACGCTTGACCATATCAGGGAGATAATCAGTCAGCCGCAGTTCATGTCATTTTTCCCCGGCGCGTCGTTCGATGATGTCGGACTGCTCATCCTCACCGCGAGAACACGCAGCGCTATGGGTATTATCGGTCGCATAGCCTTCCCGCTCTTTGCGTTCTTCATCGTCGAGGGCACGCGCAAGACCCGCAGTATGCCGCGCTATATCGGGCGGCTCTTCCTCTTCGCGCTGATCTCCGAGCCGCTCTATAATTTCGGCTTCGGCATCGACCCGACGTGGGAAGGTCTTCTGAAGAATCTCGCAAAGCACCGCTTCACGAACGTGTTCTTCACGCTGACACTCGGCGCGCTGATGATCTGGGTCTTCGGGCTTATCGGAAAGAAGCTCCCGAAATACAAGTGGTTCATCGACATCCCGGTTTTGCTCGCGTTCATGCTTGCGGCGGGGATGATCTCCTGCGATTACTCGGAATTCGGCGTAATGCTGATCGGCGGGCTCTACCTCGCAAAGCAGAAGAAATTCCAGATGATCGTCATCGTAGTCTGGTCGTTCATCATCTACATACTCTATCAGGCGAGCTTCGGTTCTTGCTGGTACGCTCTCTCGCTCGACTCGTGGCTCAACATGATCTCGGCGTCGCTTTCGGCGGTCTTTGTCTGGCTCTACAATGGCGAGCGCGGACCGAAATTCAAGTGGGGATTCTACATCTATTATCCCGCGCACATCGCGCTGCTGCTCTTTGTGAGCTCGCTGATAACCCCGATAAGCCATTGAGGTGAACAATGAAAACAATCATAACCGGAATTTTCCTTCTGATCGCCGGCACGCTGTTCGATGCCGTATATTTCAAGGCGTTCGGAATGAGCGGCGGGGCGACCATCTTCCTCGCGCTCGTCGTTGCGTGGTGCACGCGCCTGATACTGAGAAAGCTGACGGAGATTTTCGAGCCTGACAAGGCTAAAAACAATCCGGGACTCGCGAAGAGGTTCGCGCGCCGCCTTGGCTCTGAGATCAATAACGGTCGCGAACATCCGGAGGATAATTATCCCCGCAGATAACAGAATATTGCCCCGACGCCGTGCGCGCCGGGGTTCTTTTCTATAAATTTTGCCAAAAACGATTGACAAACGCGCCGCGATATGGTAAAATATTATCCGATATTAATTTCTCGAAAGGAATCGTCAAATGGTCTTCTCAAGTCTCGAATTCCTCTTCCTGTTTCTGACGGTCACACTGCTCATCTACTTTATCGTGCCGCTGAAGCTCAGGAATATCGTTCTGCTTCTGGTGAGCCTTATATTCTACGGCTGGGGCGAGCCGGTCTATGTCTTCCTGATGATCTTCACGATCCTCGTCGACTACATATTCGGTCTGTTGGTCGAAAAAGGACTCAGGAAGGACGACAAAAAGTTCGCCAAGCGCTCGATGGTCGCAGCGATTGTCATCAATCTCGCCATCCTCGGATTCTTCAAGTACTACGACTTCTTCGTCACGAATCTGAGGCTCATTCCGGGGCTCTCGGGACTTCCGCTCCTCGGGCTCAGCCTGCCTATAGGCATCTCGTTTTACACCTTCCAGGCGCTCTCCTACGTCATCGACGTCTATCGCATGGACACCGGCGCGCAGCACAATATCGCGGCGTTCGGCGCTTATGTCACGCTCTATCCGCAGCTCATCGCAGGACCTATCGTCCGCTACAAGGACGTCGACGATCAGCTCGTCGTGCGCGAGCACAGTGTTCCGCTCTTCGCTGAGGGCGTGCGCACCTTCATCGCCGGAATGGGCAAGAAAATACTCCTCGCTAATATGGCTGGACAGCTCTGGGAGACCCTGAAGGCGACTCCGTCCGACTCGCGAACCGTCGCGGGCGCGTGGCTCGGAATGTTCCTTTACACCTTCCAGATCTACTTCGACTTCTCCGGCTACTCCGATATGGCGATCGGTCTCGGAAAGATGATCGGATTCAGGTTCCTCGAGAACTTCAACTACCCCTACATCGCGACGAGCATAACCGATTTCTGGCGGCGCTGGCACATCTCGCTTTCGACCTGGTTTCGCGAGTACGTGTACATTCCGCTCGGCGGAAACCGGCGCGGAAAGGGACGGCAGATCTTTAATCTGTTCGTCGTCTGGTTC
>CAKSOR010000286.1 GCA_934477985.1 uncultured Eubacteriales bacterium | reverse complement strand
GTGTACTCGAGTATCTTCGAGTTGTCGATCACGCGGTCGAAGAGACGGTCGTAGACGAGCTGCCAGCGGGCGTTCAGGCTGTCCTTTCTGCCTGTCCAGACCTCAAGGTACTTCTCGATGTCGGTCGCGACGTACTCAAGTCCGATAAGCTCGTTGTAGATTTTCGCGACCTCGCCCCACTTGTTGTGCTCGGAAGTCGCCACCGTGAAGACCTCGCGCAAAGCCGGCTTGTTGAAGAGCAGTCTTGCGATCATCTCGGCGACGTCGCCCGCCCAGCTCATCGTAGCCTCGACGTCAAGCGCCGCCTCCGGAAGCACGACCTTCCTGCCGGTCATCGCGCGTCCGACGACCAGCGGAGCTTCGAGCGTGCAGAGCTGGAATCTGCGCTTCGAGTAGGTTATCGCGGGGCGGATTGCCGTCCAGTTGTCGTAGCCCGACGCCTTAAGAATCTCCTCGCCGCGGGCTTTGTAGAGCGCGTAATCCTCAAGATCGCCGGTCGCGTTCATGAAGACCTCGTCCTTCGACACGTCGAGAAGTCTCGGCGAGGTCTCGCGGATCGGGTGCTCCTCGTTCGCGTAGACGCGGTAGGTCGAGAGGTAGATGTAATGGTTGGTTTTCTCCAGGAAGGACTTGTAAACCTTGCGGAACTCGGGCGTTCTGTAGATCATGAAGTCGACGATTCCGTCCCAGCCGGGAGCGAGAAGCTTTTCGCGGAAGCCGGGGTCTTTCGCGTCCGCCTTTATGTAGGTGAGGTCGGGGTCGCCGCTCTTCACGTCGTCAAACGAGACGCAGGTGACGCAAAAGCCGCGCTCACGGAGCTTCGGAATGAGGTAGACGCCCATCGCGCCGGTGCCGCCTAAGACAAGTATTCTTTTCTGCATGGTAATTTAACCGCCTTTCTGGTCGGACGGAAAGCTGTTATCCGCCCTGACGTACAGTTATTATACCACACAAAGCGCGGTTTGACAAGTAACTGTTCTTCTGAAAAAGAAAACTATTCTGCATTTTTTAAGGGGTTCCCAGCCGCGAGCGTTGTCTCGCTCCGCTCGAAGTAAGAAGTAAGAGTGAAAAGTGAAGAGGTATATATTGTTGTCAAACGCGGAGCTTTCAAGTTTGCCGCTTATCTTTGCCAAGTTCAACTACTTCTACTTTTTCACTCTTCACTATAACTTCTTACTTCGAGCGGAGCGAGATTATGTCTTCCGGAAACCTTCCGGGAAGTTCGAGCGCCTTTTTTCCGCTCCCGGCGACCGGGTTGAACAGCACCAGATATTTTTTTCATGTCGATCCCTCCAGACGAAATTATACCATAAATAAAAATCGACCGCAACCGACAAATGGTCTGAAACGGTCGATTTTCAGACAAATTCGAGAAAATGTCAAAAAACGCTTTACAAATTGGAAGAAATGTGGTATAATATTTTGAGAGGAGGATGACAATGGACATTCAGAACACTTGCTGTTTCACCGGACACCGGCAGATTCCGTTTGAACTCATCAGTGATATAAACGATAATCTCGATCTCGAGATAAACTGGCTGGTCAGCCACGGGATCAGAACCTTCTACACCGGCGGCGCGCTCGGATTCGATCTGCTCGCGGGAAGGGCGGTTCTGCGCGCCAAGGCATCCGGGTCGGACGTCCGGCTGATAATCGCTGTGCCGTGCCCGGATCAGGAGCGTTACTACCCGAACTGGGATCGCGTCGAATACCGCCGGCAGCTGCTTCAGGCTGACGAGGTCGTGCGGGTCTCGGGGTATTATTACAAGGGCTGCATGCTCGCGCGTGACCGCTACATGGTCGACCGGAGCGCTTACTGCGTCAGCTGGCAGACGACTGACCGCGGCGGGACGGCTTATACGGTCGCTTACGCCATGAAAAAAGGGCGGCAGGTCATCAACCTCGCGGATCGCCCGCCGGACGACAACGATCTCGGACGCGATTTCGAGGGGAAAATCGAGAAAATTCACTTTGAATAAAGAACTTCCGCGAGGAGGTTCTTTTTACATTCCGCCGTTTTTCCTGAACTTTCCGGGGGTCAGACCGGTCGTTTCGCGGAAGACGTTCCGGAAATGGACGAGCGACGAGAAGCCGGAGCGCTCGGCAATCTCCGCGATCGGAAGGTCGGTCGTCCCGAGCATCCGCATGGCGGCTGAGACACGCAGGCGGTTGCGGTAGGTGACCGGAGTCTGCGCGAGCTCGTCGCGGAAAAAGCTGTAGAGCCGCGTTTCGCTGACATGCACGCGCTTTGCGAGAGCCGCGACCGAAATGTCGAGCGCGAAATCCGATTCGAGGATCGCCAGCGCCTCGATCAGCGGCTTGCTGAGTGTCCGACGCGGTGAAAAGCCGAGCAGCGGTTTCAGGTCGCACCAGAAGTCGATGAATTTTCCGAGCGCGCGGAGGCGTTCGAGCTCGCTCCCCTGCGCCAGCGTGTAGATCTCCTCAACCCGCGCGAGCGTTTCGGGCGTCGAGAACTCGGGCAGCTTCATCATCGCGAAATTGCCGGAAAATCCGCGTGCGGGGCTTTCGGTCAGGTGCATCGAGTAAAATCTGACGATTCCGGGCAGGTGTCCCTCGGTCCAGACCGCGCGACAGCGTGCGCGCGCCGGGATCGTGAAGAAATCGCCGGTTCGCGCGTTGACGGTCAGCTCGCCGGAGTGGAGCTCGATGTTGCCGGAAAGAATATAGATAAATGTAGAATAAAGCTGTCCCGACTCGGTCATGTAGTGGTGCGGCGCGTCGAGCTCGGACAGGCGGATATCGAGCGAAAATCCGTCGATGGAGGATTCGAAAACGCGGTTTACCATTTTCTCACACAGGGTTTCGCTATGAGTCCGCGCGGCTGCGGAACCGGTTGCTCCGAGAAGTCCCAGGGGTTCGGCAGAAAGCTCTCGGGCGAGCCGCTGGTGTTATGCTTGTTGTGAAGCGCGCCGAATGTGTTATGCCTTCCGGGCATGACGGTGATGTCGAGCTGACCTTCCGCGTCGGCTTCGAAGGGCGCGAAGCAGAGCGGTTTTCCGCCCACCTCGGCATAGACCGCCGCGGCGTCGACCTTCACACTGACGCGACCGAAGTCCGGCAGGTGATAGGTTATATTACCGCTGTAGAACGGGAATCCGAGCTTCGTGATGTCGCCGAATTTCAGCTTTTCGGGCAGCTTTCCGAGTCTGAACTCGGGCGAGATGGCGAAATCTCCGAGCAGGTACAACGGTTCTAGAGCCGATTTCAGACCGAACGGAAGCGTCACGACAAGCTCATTTCTGCCGCGTCTGAGTTTCGGAAGCGAGATTGTCTTTATCGCGACGTCAGAGAAAAATCCA
Source organism: uncultured Eubacteriales bacterium (assembly GCA_934477985.1). GTDB lineage: Bacteria > Bacillota > Clostridia > Oscillospirales > CAG-272 > Flemingiibacterium. The sequence goes on along the minus strand of CAKSOR010000286.1, from coordinate 1,122 downwards.
TGTACGGCGGGCTCGACAGATTCGCCGTTCAGCGTGATTTCAGTGCCTTCGACGAACTCAAGCGCGAGATCGGCAGGCGTTTCGATGTCGGATTCGATAGTGAAGCGCATCGAGACTCTGTGTTCTGGCGGGAGGTCGGGACGCTTGTAGGGCTGGAGACGGTCATTCGGGTAGCCGAAGATTTCACGCGCTTTCACGCTTTCCGGGAGCAGATAGCCGGGCTTCGAGAATTCGCCCGAATCAAGCGATATTTCAGCCGTATCAAGCAGAAAAACGTTCGGTTCGCTGAGCGTGTAAGCCACCTCGTCCGGCACTTCGCACTCTTCATAATCACGCTTTTTCGCGGCGGTCGGCTGGACTTCCGACCTTCCGGGCGTGAAGCGGAGCAGGAGCGAATCGTCGGCTTCGAGCCGCTTTGTTACAATTGTTCTGCCATCGCGATAAGCCGCCGGAAGCGGAATTATCTCACCGGTCAGCGTGTCGAACTCGTCGACTGACCATTCGCCGATCATAGAAAAGTCCATGTCTCGCGCCGCGGGCAGAGTCGGTTCGGCTTTGTCGAACGGCGCGGCGAAGAGCCAGTGACACTCGCCGTCGATACGGTGCTGGCAGACGTAATCGCCGCACTCGATGCCGTCAGAGCTGATCGAAATTTCGTTGTCAAGCTCAGGTAAAAGCTCGTCAATCGTCGTCTTTTTCGCGAAAGCGGGCGTGATTTTGTCCGATAAAGTCAGGACTTTCGGGACATTTCTGAGCGCTTCGAGCGTTGTTTCACGCAGCCGGAGCGCGTCGGGGATTATGACCGTTTCATAATCGCAGCCGGTCTTTTCGAGCAGCGACTCGGACAGCAGGTCGAACTCGACATGCCCGCGCAGCAGCTTTTCGAGCAGCTCGCGGTAGTCTGAGTCAAGCGCGTCGCGGCGGGCTTTGTCCTGCGAATCCGGTCCGTAGAGCAGCCACGCCGACTCGACCGGATGCACGACCGCCACCTTGACGATGGGCTTGCCGCGGGTCATGGCGGTGTTCACGCGGGCGAAGTGGTTTTCGACATAGCTGTACTCCCTCCACCAGGGGGACTGGTAGTTGATAGACGCCGGATAATCCCGCTTGGCCTCGCCCTTC
>CAKSOR010000285.1 GCA_934477985.1 uncultured Eubacteriales bacterium | reverse complement strand
TTTCTGACTTTCGTCACGGATTCTAAGGAAACGCTGATTTAAGGTTGTTTTCACGTGAAAACTCCATTTATTCAGCTTATTCCTAAGAACTCGCGCCCTGATCTATATAAACCCTTTTTCAAATGTAAAATTATTTCGAAGCGGTTAAAGCCTGTTGACATTTCCGCCATAATGTGATATAATTTAAGGGTAAAAGCGTCCGCGCCGAAATTGCCCGGACACCCCCTCCTTGATATGTGTATCGGAGAAATAAATGAGTAAACTCATAATAAAAGCAGCAGCTATAGCAGCCGCGGCGGTGCTCCTTTGCAGTCCTGCTGCGGCAGAATACAATAAGACACTGACAGCGTCAGCGGCAAACACCACGCGCGTCAGTTTTCCCGATATAAACCCTGACGACTGGTTCGCTAAGGATATAAAAAAACTCGCCGAGACCGGAGTGATCAGCGGTTACCCCGACGGCTACTTTCACCCTGAACGCGAAATGACCGTCGCCGAATTCATCAAGATCCTCGTCAGCTCCGATCAGTCCCTCAGAATCCGCGGTTCGGTCAGACTCTACCCCGAACACTGGGCAAGCAATTACATCACCGCCGCCTACGAGGCAGGCATTGTCACCGACGCTGATCTCATCGCCGGATTCAATCCCGATGCCCCGATAACCCGCTCCGCGATGACCAAAATGATGATCCTCGCCCTCGGCATCGAACCCGCGCGGATAGATACCCCATTCACCGACACCGCTGACATCTACGCCCGCGCGGCTTACAACGAATACCTCCTTCGCGGTTACATTCAGCCCGACGGCACCCGCGTATACAACGGCTCGAACAAAGCCATGCGCAGTGAAGCCGTGGCAATCGCTGTCCGCGTCATCGAATACCGCGACGATTCATACAAATTCAAAAAGGAAGCTATCCTCGAGAACGCCTCGACAAATATCCTTCGCTCCGAACACGAACTCATAGACCTCTTCTATATCCTCAACCGCGAATTCATGTCTGAGTTCAGCTTCCGCACTTCTCAGACCACCCGAAGCCTGCGCGAGTTCTGCGAGCGCTCCAATGTCGTAAATCTCGAATACTTCTACAACTCTTTCACCAATATCAACCCGCTCGGCGACGGTCATTACCGCGTGACGATCGAATACCTTCCCGATGTCAACACCGTCAAGAGCTACCACACTGAGGCAGTCAGGATCGCCGACCGTATAATCGCTTCCAAGATAACCCCGAATATGTCGCCCGCTGAGCGCGTCCGCGTGCTCCACGACTACCTTGTCATAAACTGTGAATACGACATCGAAAACTATAACCTCGGAAAGATAACCCAGGAATCCCGCCTCGCCTACGGCGCTCTTGTTAATAAAAAAGCCGTCTGCCAGGGCTATTGCGCCGCCTTCAGCCTCCTCTGCGAACGCGCCGGAGTCAAGTGCATAGTGGTCGGCGGAAACGCCCCAAACAGCCGCGACAGCCACGCCTGGAACGTCGTCCTCATCGGCGGCAATAAATATTATATCGACACGACACACGATGACCCGGTTCCCGACCGCAAGGGCGGCGTCTCACACAAATATTTCTGCCTCACCGAGGACGAGATGATCTCCTACGGCTACTCCTGGGACAAATCAAGCTCCGAGCTCAAATACTTCTATTGAGTCACAGGCTCACTCTGTCCGCGCCATAGTCATTGTCTTTCTGTTCACAATTTTCATCGGGGCAATAAAATTCAGGAATAAAAAATCGCTCCTCCTACGGTGAAAACCGCTCGGAGGAGTTTTTATTTGTTTTGCGTCGACTCCGGGTTGGCAGCCGCAATATCCAAGCATCTTCTTGTACATCCAGAAAAGCAACGTTTTTACGCACCACCTTCCGCGGCTCCGCGCAAGCGCTGCGCCGCGGCATCCCGGACGCAAGCGTCCGTGCTGTGCCGCTCCCACGGCAAAGCCGCGGGAGCGGGCGCGGGCTGCGCCCGCGCGCAGGCGGGCGGCTCACGCCGCCCGTCCGCCACGACAGGCGAGGCGGATGGCGAGCATAGCTCGCCCCCTGGCGCAAGGCTGGACGCTGCGCGCCCAGCCTTGCGCCTCCGGCTCGGCACCGCCTCGCCGGAACGCGCACTTCGCGCGCGAAAGGCGCTGCCGCAAGCGGCAGCGCTCTCCTCTCATTTTTTGACCCTTTAATTGCTTCCAATCCCCTTGAAACTTCCCGCCAGCTTCTGCAACGCCTCAGCCATCGCACCAGAGATCCAGACCGAATCCGCCGCGGTTCCTTTTCCGCCCGGAGTCTCCGGCTCGAACTTCTTCGACGTCAGCACAAGCTTATCATAATTTTCACTCGTCTTCCACAGCCTTTCCTGACCCGCGCCCGAATAGTAATTCCCCTCGCCGCCGGGCTCGCCGTCCTCGTCCGAATTTATGTGGAATGCCACTCCGATCACCGCGTCGACCTCCGGCTTGTAATCCTTCCCCCACGGTATGCACATCTCGACCGCGTAACCGTTGTCAGTCTTCACCGCCTCGTACTTCGCCTCGTTCAGATTCGCCATGAAGTGCTTTCCGCTCCCGCGCCATGAAAAGACCATGTCCTTCTCAACTGGCGCGGCTGCTATATAGCACCCGGCATTTATATCGCTCAGTTCCCCCGGAGTCCCTGACAAATCAAGCCCAAAATCAACCGAGTCCATCACATAGAACGGTCCCTTGCTCGCTTCCTTCGAAAGCACAGGATCGGTCACGTCGAAATACACGTAAATATTCTTCGTGTCCCAGAGCACCCAGGCGTTCCCTGAAGTCAGACCATCGCCCGACGTCTTTACACTCATCGGTATCTTCTGCGCCGCTTTGTACGCCTCATCCTTCGCTCCGTCGACAATCGGCGTCCCCATCGCCGCCTCAAACTTCGCGTGTGCCGGTGTTTCGGTGTCAACACCATCCGCCAGCACCGGAAGCGCCATCGCCGCGACCAGTACCGCTGAAATCATAAGTTTTTTCATGATATTTCCATCCTTTCCGGGAATATATTCCCATCCTGTCTCTGATTATATCACACAAAAGACGTTTTGTCAATAGGTAGCAGACAATTTGTCACTTTTTTTTCGAAACAGCACATTCTTTCGTTTCGATCCAAAAAGTAAACGACTCCGCTGTCAGCGTATACCACATGAATGCTTTTTTTCAAATCGCGTCATTTTCTGAATTTAATACAGTGTTCACATTTTTCTGCTATAATCAAGGAAACGCTGATTTAAGGTTGTTCTCACGCGAAAAAGCCCATAAATCCAAGCCTTTTTCGCGTGAGAACTCCAATTATTCAGCTTATCCTCAAATATCCCTAAAAAAGGAGCGCCAACATGATAAAACAGATAAGATCTCAGAACACTGCCTTTGAGATAGACGACCATCCAGGAAACTCAAAGAAAATCCTGTCAAAACCCGGCGACAAGCTCATCCTCCCGATCGACAGTGGCTGCCGATTCGGAGTCGAAGAGAACTTCCCGGATATTCTCGGCACGCGCGCGTTCAATTCACGCGAGCTGACACTCGGAATGATAATGCTCGAGCGCTCGGGAAACTACCTCGCGCTCGCACCGACCGACACACTCAGCGCGCGCTGCACCGTTATCAGAAACTCCGGCAATCTCCTCGAAGCCGAGATCAGCGCCCAATGCGAAATAATCGAACTCACCGGCGAACTGCCGCAGATCATAGAAGCCTACCGAAAGCTCCGCTCCGAGCTCCGCGTCACCCTCGCAGAAAAGAAGCAGAAACTCCCCGGACTCGACCGACTCACCCGCTCAGCGATAATATACGTCTGGCACAATGACTATGAAAAACTCATGTACTCGAACAAGGACGAAAAAGTCAAAGTGGACAACCCCGGCGGAATAGTGAGGATCGCCGAAAAACTGAAAGCCGACGGCCTCTCCGACCTCATGTTCGGCATATTCTTCAAGTCTGACCAGGCAGCCGTGAACAAACTCCGTGACCTCGGCTTCATGGCGTCCAAATACGACAACTACAACGATGTCCCACCCGTCGGACTCTGCGACATTCTCCCGAAAACCCGTATAGACGAGTGTGATTACCTGAGCCGCCGCATAGGCGACCACCCCGGCAGAATACTCACCTCGTCAACCGGCACTCTCGCCACCGCGTGGCAGCTCGACGGACTTGACGGAAAACGCCATTCACAGTACACGATGTGTCCACTATGCGCCGTTGAGGCAATGAAAAAGGAGATTCCCGAAGAAATAGCGAACGCCGACTACGCCGCGCGATTCATCGACGTCTTCGGCACCGGACTTTCAGAGTGCCATTCGCCCGCGCACCCATTCACCCGCCGCGAGTCGGTCGGAATCAAGCGCTCGGCATTTGAATATCTCACCTCGATCGGACTGATCCCCGGAACAGAGGACGGCTGCGAGATCCTCACACCGGCGCTCTGCTATAA
>CAKSOR010000284.1 GCA_934477985.1 uncultured Eubacteriales bacterium | reverse complement strand
ACGCAAAACAGGTATTGTTCCTCGACATCGGACTTCATTTTGTGAGAAGAAATCTCCGCGACCTGAAAGCCGATTACTCGATTCTCCCGCTCCCGAAGCTCGATGAGGCGCAGGAGAATTACAGTACGATGATGAATGAGTCGATGAGCCACATGCTCATACCCGCGTCAATCGGCGAACCTGAGAAGGTCGGACTTATCCTCGAGGCGCTCGCCGAGGCGTCAGACTCGATCCCGGAGACCTACTACAAAACCTGCATTGAGGGCAAGTACGCACGCGACGCCGAATCAATCGAGATGCTTGGGCTCGCGTCTGAGCATGTCATCTTCGATCTGGGATTCATAAACAACTGGGGCGGACTTGGTGCTTCGATTCGTCAGGGCGTCATGAGCGATACGCCTTACGCCTCGCTCGTCGCGTCGATGAAGGACGCCGCGATCACGGAAATGGAAAATTATTTCAAGAAATAAGGGATATTTATGCCACTTAATTACAATGAGCTCCTCGCCGCGGCGCTTTCACGCGTCGATATCGGCGTGTGTACAGACACGCTCGAAGCCGACTGCGACATCGCGGTCGGTCTGCTTGAGAATTGCGGTATCTCCTTTGGCGAGAACAGCCGTTTCTTCGGAAAGACCAACTGCATGTACCTTCCTCAAAAAGTCTGCGAGAAGCGAATGGAGAAATTCTCCGGCGAGTCAGCCGACGAGGGACTCGATCCGGGAAGGCGTGCCCGCGCTTTCTCGGGCGACCGGGATTTCGGGCACACGACAACCGAGTGGGACACCGTCGTCAGACTTGGAATCTTCGGACTCAGAGAGCGTCTCGCCGGGCGGCTTGAAAGCTGTTCTGACAAGCGCGCACGGTTTTATTCGAACCTTCTGAGAGTCTGGGACGCGGTACTCGCCTTCATGCTCCGCGCCGCGGACGAGGCTGAACACGCCGGAAAAACTCAGATCGCCGAAAGTCTGCGGGCGCTTACAACCCGCGCTCCCGAGACGCTTTTCGAGGGGATACAGACAGTCTTCGTCTATTATTCGCTACAGATGTCCTTCGACGGCTCGATACTCAGGACGCTCGGACGGCTCGACTCGACGCTGTTCCCATTCTTCAGAAAGGAGGAGCGCGAAAAGGCGCTCGGACTTATCGACGACATGATGTGCGAGGCAGAGGATCTGCGGGTAGGCTCGAATCTGCCTTTCGCGCTCGGAGGCTCTGACAGCGCCGGAAATCCGCTCTGGAACGAGCTTTCACAGATCATTCTCGAATCCTACATCAAAGTGCCTTCGTCAAATGTAAAGCTGCATCTGCTCTGCACCGAGGAGATGCCAGACGAACTGCTGGCGACAGCCTTCAGGGGAATCCGCGGCGGGCGCAATTCAATAGTCTTCATGTCGGATAAGAAGGTCATCGAGTCTATAGAAAAACTCGGCGCGAAGCACTCCGACGCGGTCGACTACCATGTCGTCGGCTGCTACGAGTGCGGCGCGAAAAATGAACTGACCTGTTCCTGTAACGCGCGGGTGAATATCCCGAAGGCGGTCGAGTACGCGCTGAACGGCGGTGTCGACATGCTGACCGGCGAGCTTGTCGGACTTGCGAACAACGGCGGATTTGAGACTTTCGAGGACTTCTTCTACGAGTTCCGGCGGCAGCTTCTGTGGCTGACAAAATGCGCGATACGCTCGACCGACATCCAGGAGCGGCACTATCAGAAGCTGCACTCCGCGCCGATTCTCTCGGCGACCTACGATTCCTGCGTGGAGTCGGGGCGCGACCTCTATTCCGGCTTCGGCGCGCGCTACAACAACTCATCGCTCAACGCTATCGGACTCGGAACGGCGGTAGATTCGCTCGCGGCGATACGCAAACTTGTCTATGAGGACAATGAAATGCCGCTCGGCGAGCTTACAGGCATCCTGAAAAGCGACTGGAAGGACAATGAACTTCTCCGGCTGAGGATAAAAAACAAGTTCCCGAAGTACGGCGTAGGCGACAAAAAGACCGACAGCCTCGCGCGCGGAATCATCGACATCCTCGGCGGCGCGGTCGACGGCACTCCGAACGTGAAAGGCGGAGTCTGGCGGCTCGGTACGTTCTCGATCGACTGGAGATGGGACTATGGCGCTCACACGGCGGCGTCGGCCGACGGACGGAGGTCGGGCGAAACACTCTCGCAGAACACGAGCGCGTCGTTCGGCGCGGACAAGGAGGGCGCGGCGGCGCATCTGATCTCAGCGGCTTCTATCGACATGTCGCGGACACCAAACGGCTCAATTGTCGACATTGACCTGCACAGCTCGGCGGTCTCGGGCGAGAACGGGATAAACGCGCTTACAGCGTCGCTGAAGACCTATTTTGAGCTCGGCGGCTTCGCGGTTCACTACAACGTGCTGAACACCGAGGTGCTCGAGAAGGCAAAGGCGCGTCCGGAGGATTATCCGAACCTCCAGGTCAGACTCTGCGGCTGGAACGTGCTCTTCTCGTCTCTCAGCGAGAAGGAGAAGGACGAATTCATCGCGCGGTCGAAAAAAGATTAGACCTGTTCGATAACCCGACTTCAGCGTATGAAAATGGCGATGGAATCGGCATTTTCATTTACAAGTCTGAGGGGTTATCGAACAGCTCTATTGAATAAACAAACAAGCCGCAGGCTCGGTGAGCTTTGCGGCTTATCTTTGGTTTATTTCACGAGCTCACGGTATCCCGCAAGCGCTTCCGCAGCAGGCGCGGTGAATCGCCTCGGCTCGCCGCGACCGAGCGCGCGGAACTTGTTCTCGCCGAGCGCGTGATACGGCAGCAGTTCGACCTTCGCCGGGCGGTTCGAGCGCAGAAATTCCGCGATTTTCGAAAATTCCGCGTCGTTCGCGGAGCACTCGACGATCATCGGGACGCGGACGATGACTTCACAGCCGCGCTCGAGCAGTTTTTTATAATTGTCGAGGATAAGTGAGTTGTCGACGCCGATAAACTCGCGGCTTAACTCCGGCGTGACGCATTTTATGTCGTAGAGGAAAATATCGGCGAGTCCGACGACCTTCTCAAACGAAGCCCACGGCACACAGCCGGCTGTGTCGATGGCGGTATTTATCCCGGCGGAGCGGCACTTTTCGCAGAGCTCCGCGATGACGTCGGGATGGAGCATGCACTCGCCGCCCGAGAAGGTGACTCCGCCTCCGCTCGACTCGTAGAAGGTCTTGTCCTTGACTATCTCCGAGAAAATCTCGTCGACCGTGACCTCGCGCCCGCAGATCGAGATCGCGTCTACCTGGCAGAAGAGCGCACATTTTCCGCAGAGCCTGCATGCCGTGGAGTCAAGACTCAGCTCGCCGTTTTCAAAGCTGACCGCCTTTTCGGGACATACCGCGGCGCACTTTCCACATTTCACGCACTTGCTCTCGTACCACATCCGCTGAATTCTGCCGTTCTGGCTCTCGGGATTGTGACACCAGGCGCAGGAGAGATTGCAGCCCTTGAAAAAGACCGTCGTGCGTATGCCCGGACCGTCGACGAACGACCCGCGCTGTATATCGAATATCGTGACCTTTTTATCCATAATTGTTCTCCGGATGATTAGTTTTGGAATAGTATAGCACATTCCACGGGATTTGTCAATGCACAAAACGTCACTTTTGAATTCTTGAGGCGGCAAAATGCTCTACTGTATTGACATGGTAGAAAAATTCATAATTTTGTGATATCATTAATATGACCTATATCAAAGAGGTATCGCATGAAAACTGTCTTTCTCCACGGGCTCGGTCAGACGCCCGAAAGCTGGAACGCGGTAATTTCGCGCTTTGGCGCTGACCCGGTCTGTCCTGATCTGTTCGCTCCGCTTGAAAATGATGTCAGCTTCCCGACGCTTTATGACCGTCTCTCTGAGTTTCTCGACTCGCAGAGCGAGCCGCTTAATCTCTGCGGACTGTCGCTCGGCGCGGTCGCGGCGCTGAAATACGCGGTCGAAAAGCCGGAAAAGCTCGGAAAGCTCGCGCTTATCGCCGCGCAGTATAAAACTCCGAAAGCGCTGATAGCGCTACAGAATCTGATGTTCCGCTTCATGCCCGAGAAGAATTTCGAGAGCGTCGGGCTGTCGAAAGCCGATTTCATGAAGCTCTGCCGCTCGACCGCCGAGGTCGATCTGTCAAGCGGACTCGGGAATGTGAGCTGCCCGGTGCTGCTTCTGTGCGGCTCGGAGGACAAAGTCAATCTGAAGGCGTCGGAAAAACTTGAAAAGCTCCTGCCCGACGCGAAGCTGAAGATCATCGAAAACGCCGGACACGAGCTGAATTCCGACGCTCCCGAAGCGCTCGCTGGCGCTCTCGCCGAATTTTTCAAGAGGTAATTATGCTTCCAAACACCGAATTTGAGATACGAAACCTGAATACCGACGACGCCGATCAGTACAACGCGCTGCTCCGCTACGCGTTCCAGATCACCGAGCAGGAG
>CAKSOR010000283.1 GCA_934477985.1 uncultured Eubacteriales bacterium | reverse complement strand
GCCGCGCTTTCAGTCGATGAGCTCAATGACCTTCTCGAGGTCGGCGCGCCGGGAATGCCGATAGGAAAGAACGCGGCAATGTCCGCCGCGCTGAAAGACGCCGGAATCACCGCGGATCAGGCGCGTGTTGAGGTCGATTCTGACATAGACGAAATTCCCGCGCACTATGACGTCGATATAGACTACAACGGCGTTGAATACGAGTATAAGATCGACGCCTACACCGGCGCGATAATCGAAAAGAAAAACGACAGCCACACTGGACACGAGACTATCGTTGTCCCTCCGACTCCGGAAAAGACAAGCGAGATCGGGCTTGAATCCGCGAAAGCGATAGCACTGAAGCACGCCGGAGTTTCGGCTGAAAACGCCGTCTTCACGAAGTCCGAGACCGATTATGACGACGGGGTAATCGAGTACGAGTTCGAGTTCATCGCCGGAAATATCGAATACGAATGCAAGGTGAACGCTTCCGGTACGGTCATCAAGTTTGAAACCGAGGCGGTCGATCACGACGATGATCATCACAAGGAAAATGTCAGCACAACCGACATCGGAGCAGAAACTGCAAAGTCGACCGCGTTCAAACACGCCGGAGTTGACGCCGCGAAGGTCTATGAACTTGAAGCTGAACGCGACATTGACGACGGTCGGCTCGAATACGAGATTGAGTTCAAGTGCGGCAACATGGAGTACGAGTACAAGATCGACGGTGCGACCGGCGCGGTACTCGAGCATGAAGCCGATTATGATGATTAACTGACAATATAAAAAAGATACCGCCGCCGGACAGAAGTCCGGCGGCGGATTTGTATATTCAGATACTCACAGTTTTTCACAAACCGCTTTGCAGCGTTTCCGGTTGAACGCGATGCCGTAGGCGATAAGGTTTTCTCTGCCTTCATTCCGGAGCTTTTCGTCATATCTCCGCGTCTTGACCTGCTCGAGAGCCTTTTTGCATGCGTCGTCAAGCCCGGCGAAGGTCGGAGAGTACTTCACCTCGATAATAATCCCGGCGTCCGGGTCGTCCGGCTCGATGAGAATGTCGCTGAAGCCGTCGCCCGATTCGACATTCGACATGATGAGCCATGTTGGGTCGCTTCTGAGAAGCCCAAGCAGGAGTCCGTGATAAAAATTCTCCTTCTGATCGTCCCTCGCTTTGGTGTCAAGAATACTGATCATCCGGGTCATCACGAGATTAAGATGCTTCTGAATAGTTTCGGCGTCGCCTGTCTGGAACGCCTGACAGAAATTCCGCATCGGCTTGTCGTCCCGGACGAAGGTTTTCCTGAACCACTCCTGAATTTGCAGGATGAAGACCTCTCGGACCTCGCGGTTCGGAATAACCAGCCTCAGCTTGCCGTCATCGGTTTCGCTGTCTTTTGTCAGGTATCCGGTCGTGAAAAGTACGCTCCAGAGATTGTCGATGCTGTCGTCGATTTCGTTGTAGGTAAGCTCTGAGCGGACATTTTTCTCGATAGCCTCGCCGTTTATGAGCCGCTCGATTTCGCCCTGAGTCGTTTTGTCAGCCTTGTCGACAAACCTCTTGACGAGGTCGTTGCCGCTTGTGTTGATCCAGAACGCGCGCGGTTTGGCTTTTGGATCGGCTTTGAGCAGGTCGACATAGTTTACCACATCCCACGGACAGTACACATCAGCGTCTCCGAAGCGGTATCCGTCATACCACGACTTGGTAACATCAAAATGATCGGACAGATTGTAGTCCGCCAAAAGCCGCATGACTTCCGAGTCGGTGAAGCCGAAGTGTTCGTCGAAGCGCGTGTCCATGATCGAAAGCACCTTGAAATTGTTAAGCCCGGTGAAAATGCTCTCTTTGGATATTCTCAGGCATCCGGTAAGGACAGCCATGAAGATACTGTCATTAGTTTTGAGTGCCGCGCCGAACATCGAACGGATGAGGTCGACCATCTCTCTGTAGTATCCGTGATTGAATGCCTTGTCGAGTGGAACGTCGTATTCGTCGATGAGAAGAACAACTTTTTGTCCGTAGTGCTTTTCGAGCAGGCTGCACATCGTTTGCAGACTGCTGCGGATGTCTTTCTCACTGTAATCTCCGTTCAAAATATGTCGGAACGATTCCTTTTCAACATCCGTAATTTTTTCACTGTCATTCAGAAACCGCAGTCTGAACGCTTCGTTGCGTATAAGTTTGCAGAATTCCTCGTAAGCAGTTTCAAAATTCAGCCCATCAACGCCCTTGAGCGACAGAAATACCACCGGATATTTTCCCATATGCCTGTCGCAGAGTTCCTTCTCACGGCTGATGGCGAGCCCATCGAACAGCGCGCTGTCTGTGCCGATCTCGAAGAAGTACTTCAGCATACTCATATTGAGCGTCTTGCCGAACCTGCGCGGGCGGGTGAAAAGATTCACTTTGCCCCAGCTGTTCAGCAGATCGCGGATAAGCTCGGTTTTATCCACATAATAGAATCCTTTTGTCCGGATTTCTTCGAAATTTTCAATGCCGACCGGCAATTTCAGCTTTTCCATACCGCACCGCCTTTCAGATTATAATATTCCTATTATATATTTTACCTTAAAGCGGAGTGAATATCAACTCCTAAAATGTAAATATTCTCGAACGATGGCGAACACAATTTATTTCACTCAAAAACCGCGAATCCTCTTGACAAAATCCGACAAATATGCTATAATGTAACTGCCACACAATCGCATAATCAAAATCCGACGGGGAAACTATACCTTGGTATAGAGTGTATCCTCTTTTTACTCATACCCTATCGGATTGAGATTGTGTGGCAACAATGAAGAAGGAACGCACTTTTATACACCTCCCGAAGTGGCGTTTGCTTCTTCGGGAGTTTTTCGTTTCCGCGCCGGTGAGGAATATTATACCACACGGGAATGAAAAATGTGTGTCGTATTCTGTTGGGAAACTTTTGATATAAGAATAATTTTCACGAAATTTTTCTACAGGGATTGACAAAATTCGATTTATATGATATAATAATATTGTTGCAAAGTGATACCCATACCCCGGTCGATCTCATTTGCGTTTATCACTTTACGACAAACGCAAACGAAATCGACTTTTTGCTTTAACCGGACAGACATATGTCCGGAGCGAGTGGTATAATGTACTAAAACAACGATGAACAGGTGAAACGTGATGGCAGGCGACAAACAGGATCGGACACTTGAAATATTCTTTCGCGGGATACGCGGCGAGGACATAAGCATAAGGAAACTCGCGGACGAATACGGTGTCTCGACAAAGAGCATCAGCCGCAGTGTGAATGACATCAAGGCGTTCTTGGCGGATCGGCGCGATCTGGTCGGAAACACCGAGCTTGAATATTCGTATCAGCAGAAGGTCTACCGGCTGAGAATGGACGAGTTTCTGACGAACACAGAGCTTTTCTCACTGATCGAGGTGATGATCGGTTCGAGAGCGTTTTCAAAGGAGGAGCTTCTGACGCTCACCGGAAAGCTCAAGAGGTTCACGACCGCGGATGACCGTCCGATGCTCAACAGGCTAATAAAGAATGAGATCTATCATTATTCCGAGGTCGGGCATGACTGTCAAAGTGTTCAAGACACGCTCTGGCAGCTTGTGAACTGCATCGACAAAAAGCGCGAAATCACGATCGAGTATTACAAAGCCGACCGGAGCTTCAAGGTGCACAGAATGCGCCCGCTGTCAATACTGTTCGCGGATTTCTACTTCTATCTTATCGCGTTTGAGACTGACGGCGGAGTTGAGTATCCGAAATATTTCAGAGTTGACCGGATAAAGCACATAACCGAGCATCGGACGAGATTCACGACTGCTGAGACGCCGGACTTCGACGAGGGATTGCTGCGGCGGCGGAGTCTGTTCATGTGGCCGGGGAAGCTGAGGACGATCAGGTTCGAGTACACTGGACCGTCGGTTCAGGCGGTGCTGGACAAGCTGCCGACCGCGAAGATTGTTGACAGGTGCAAAGGCGGGTATGTCGTTGAGGCGGAGGTTTATGGCGACGGGATCCGGATGTGGGTTCTCAGTCAGGGGGATTGGGTGAAGGTTATCGGGCCGGAGGAGTTTGTGGAGGAGGTGAGAGGGGAGATTTTGAAGATGGGCAGGAAGTATGAGAAAGCGGAATTGGAGGAATGATTTTGGAGGTAATAATTAAACACGATCCAAATACCAAAGTAACATATATGACCATAAACGGTTTCAATGTTTCTATGGTTCCGGAAAGCTATGGGTACGGAAAAATCAAGAGAATGCTTGAAAAGAAAACACCTATAGCTGATTGGGTCGGAGCAAATGGGGACTGGGGTGGAATTCTAAATGAGGTGGTTCAAGCTTGCAATATATGTCAGATAGAATTTCTGTTCACCGGAAGCAGAAAGGACTTTGAAATCCTTAAAAACTCATGCGAAAAGCAAAACAATGAGCGCGCTATGCATTGTGATATATCATATGAACTCGAGTGTGAAA
>CAKSOR010000282.1 GCA_934477985.1 uncultured Eubacteriales bacterium | reverse complement strand
GGATGAGGTTTACAACGAGATACTTCACGCGAAAAACTTCAGGTCAGCCGCCGATCTGGGCGCTTACAACGGCGACTCGCTGCGGGAGCTGAGGGCTTACGCGCCGAACCTCGCCGAGGCTGTCGCGCTCGAGCCAGACGCGCGGAATTTCCGCAAGCTCTGCGAGTACGCGAAGGCGGCGGATTTCGGAATCAATCCGATAAACGCTGCGGCTTGGGATAAGGACACCGAATTGACCTTCACATCTGGCGGGAATCGCAATTCTACGCTTTCGTCGGACGTCGGACTGAAGACCGGCGCTAAGCTGAAGACTGTTCAGGCAAGGCGGCTTGACTCGGTGAGAACCGAGCCGGTCGACTATGTCAAGTACGATGTCGAGGGCGCGGAATACGAGGCGCTGAACGGCTCGCGCGGGCTTCTGAAGAGCCATCCGGCGCTGCTGGTGTCGCTCTACCACCGGACGGACGACCTGTGGAAGCTGCCGGAGCTGGTTGAATCGCTTGGATATGAACGGCTTTATCTGAGACGTTATGAGTATGTGCCCGCCTGGGATCTTAATTTACTGGCAAAATGAAAGCGCCGCGGAGGTTTCCGCGGTGCTTTTTGAGGTTATTCGGATTTTGTCCAGGTCTTTGCGAATTTCTCCATTTCAGCTAAAGTCGAATCCTTTATTGACGCCCAGTCGGACGCGAAGCTACCGTCTTCAAAGAGCGCTTTTTTGAGCACATCCATAGAGCCGCCGAAGTTTGAGAAGGAATTGAAATCAAGGTAAAGCGTATCGAAAATCATATCGAGCATCTCGGCGTCGCGCTCATCACGCGCGCCTTTTTGCTTGAAAGCCGCTTCATAAGAGAATGGTCTGACGTTCTCGTGCGAATACCATGCCATAGCCTCGAGCGCGAAGGGAACATATTCGTCAGTCGCGTTGACTGCAACTCCGACAAACGAACTGCTCCATGTGTTGACGAGACTGCGATAAGTTACCTGGTTTTCGTCGTATTTCGGTATCGGGAAGATCGAGAAATCCGATGTCATATCGCGGTAGCGCGTGTATGCCGAGCTCACGTAGTGCATCATAGTGAAGATTCTCATACTTCGCGTCGGTGAGCACCGATTTCAGTTTTCCGATAGCGTCGATGGTGTGCTCGTCGCCGAGGTTGGTTGTGAGGCTGCCGTTTTTGTCGATGGTGCTCAGGTCTACTCCCGCTCCGGCTAAGAATACCGCCGCGGAGAGACTGTTCGGCTCATTCAGCATGCCGAAGAAATCGTCGTCTGCTTTGAGAACGCCGTCGTCATTCAGATCCTGAGAGAGGTCTTTTGTCAGCTTGCCGAGCAGATCAATAGTCCAGCTTCCGCTTTTCACGCTGTCATAGACACTGTCGATGTCGATCGAATAATCCTTCGCGAGCTTGTGGTTCATGTAGATACAGCCCGGCGCGTTGTAGATTGACGGCGCGATGTCGCCCGCGGTGTAGTACATTATGTCGTCGATCCGACACGACTCGTATATCAGCGGACTCCACCATTCGCGGTCAAGCGAGAGGACGTCGAACTGACAGAGATTCGCGAGCATTCCCTCCTGCGCGAGTGTTCCGAGATTGCCGCCGCTTATTGCCGAGTAAATGACATCATATTCGCGCTCTCCGGCGAGGATGGAGTTCTTGAAAGTCTGGCAGATGTTGTCGGTCATCCTGACATACTCTATGCCGAACTTGAACCGATCGGTCAGATACCTATCGCGCTTGATCAGCGCGTCGTTGATGACATCTCCGTTCTCTTCATCAACCGGGATATTCTGGTTCGGGGTAGTTCCGCCGTCCGGAGAGGGTATCCGGAGCGTTTTGTCAGTGAAATCCTTGTCCCCGAGCTCGTCGAGCCGACTCGTTTCAACGGCAGTGGTGCTCTCAGTGCTCCCCTCACCGCCCGTTGTCTCGTCCTGCGATGTTCCGCCTCCGCAGGCGACCGTACCGCCAAGCATCGCCGCGAGCAGGATCAGCGAGAGACATCTGCTTGAATGTTTCATAAAAAATCCTCCGTATCGTGGTTAATTTTTGTCGACAGGATGATTATACCACATTCGGAGGGGTTTGACAAGGTAAATTACAACATTTTTAGTGTACAAAACGACAAACTTTTCATTTGGTATCTGAATTATCGAAGCTCGACTGAGCGCGGCAAAAGCTCCCTGACCGGTTGGTCGGGGAGCTTTTCTATTGCTTTTTCCCGAAAAAAATGTTATAATATCTGTAAGACCATCGAAAAAAGCGGTACATATAGTGTGAGACCGCAAAGGAGGTCATGAATTTTGGATGATAAAGCAATAATCGCGCTCTTCTGGCAGCGCTCGGAGCGCGCGATTCCGGAGCTCACCGGTAAGTACGGAAGGCTCGTACTCAGCGTCGCGATGAATATTCTTCACAGCGCGCAGGACTCAGAGGAATGCGTGAACGACGGCTGTCTTGGCATGTGGAACTCACTCCCGCCCGAACGCCCGACGATACTTCCTGCCTATTTCACAGCACTCGTGCGCAACGCGGCGCTCAAGCTCTACCGCTACCGCAACGCCAAAAAGCGATGCGCCATCATGTGCGAGCTCTCCGATCTCGTCGGAGAGGCTCAGCCGACCGAATCCGAGTCCGGCGAGATCACACGGGTGCTCAACAAGTTTCTCGAGTCGCTCGACAAAAACTCGCGGCTGCTGTTCATGCGCCGCTACTATCTCGGAATGAGCGTCGAAAAAGCCGCCTTGACGCTCGGAATCACCGGAAACAACGCCTCGGTGAAGCTCTCAAGGCTTCGCGCGAAGCTGAGGAAAATGCTTGAAAGCGAGGGGATAACGATATGAAAGAACTTGATCTGCTTGACGCGCTCGGAAGAGTCGATCAGAAACACATAGACGAGGTGGTCATCGACGAGCTGCGCCGCGGCGATGACACGCGCCGAACCGCGGGCGACCCGAAGCGACGTCGATTGAAGCTGTCTGGCGTTATCTCAGCCGCTGCCTGCGCCGTGGTCGCTATCGGAACGGTTTTCTGCATAAAAAATATCGCGGTCGGACGCGCTGACCTCGATGGTTTCGTCATCAGAAACGGCATGCTGATCGCCTACACCGGGAATTCCGAGTCGGTGAAGATACCCGACGCGGTCACGTCAATCGCCGACGGCGCTTTCGCGTCGAACAAGAGTGCCGGTAAGATAAAATCGCTGACGCTCAGCGCGTCGCTGACCGACCTCGAAGCCGCCGATCTCGAGGGACTGACCGGGCTCGAGTCGCTCGAGAAGGGCAAGTCACAGGCGTTTGTCACCCGCGACGGCGCGACAATATCGAACTGCGGCGAGGTGCTTCTGCGCGGGTCTGACCGCACTCTGACCGATTACTCGATCCCCGACGGGGTGCTGTACATCGCGCCGTGCGCCTTCACGGCCTATGATCTCGAAAATGTTGATTTCGGCGGCACGATCGAGTACATCGGCTCCAACGCCTTCGCGTCTACGCCGCTTGTGTCGATCGAACTGCCGGCCAGCGTGAAGGAGATCGCGCCAGGCGCGTTCAGCTGGTGCGTCAGGGCGACCGAGGGGTATATTCCCGACGGCGCGAAGTACTACGACGACTCGTTCGACTACGTTCCCTTCTTCATAAAGAAAACGACCGGCGAGAATCCGCCGTCAGCCGACATCGCGGACGGAATTACACCGTCCGAGGCGATAAAGCTCAGCGACACCGACGCCTTCACCGAAAAGGTGAACGCGATACTGAAAAAGCTCCGCGACTCAAGGATAGACGAAGCAGGAAGCTATCTCGTCTACCTCGACGGATTCCAGCTGACCGTATCGAATGCGCGGATTGACAAGCTCCCGGAGAGTGTGAATTTCAGCGACCTGAACTTCACCGACAACGGCTGGGGCGGGAACGGACTCTATGACATCCGTGTCGACCTTCCCTGCGATGGATTCACGCTCTGCTTTGAGGCTTACGCCTACGCGCCTTATGAGCAGACAAGCTGGAAGGACGTCGATTTCCGGATAGAGAACGCGTACTTCATCGACGATTCGCCGGCGGACAGCTGCGACATCGGCAGTGGATGGACAGCCTCGATCGACCGGAGCGCGGGTCAGAGCAGTGTTCAGGTCATACTGCAAAACACCGACGGTCGGCGGATCGCGACCTTCCAGAGAGTCGACGCTCAGGGCGAGCTGGGATTCTGTATGTCTCCGAGTGGGAAATACGTCGCGATTGAGTATCAGCGCGATGAGAGCGAGGAGAAGTATTTCTTCATGCAGTCGCTCTGCGGGAACGTGTTCGAGGGCTTCGACTACATGTACTACGTCAATAAATATCATGGAAAGTTCGAGGGCGGCTTGAAGTGGCTGGATGACGAGACGCTGAGCGGCAGAAACGAGTTTGGCACGTTCACTTGGAAGATGTCTGAGATGACGCCGACTCAGGATATTTCGGAGATTCCGGA
>CAKSOR010000281.1 GCA_934477985.1 uncultured Eubacteriales bacterium | reverse complement strand
GTGACGTAATCCTCCTGACTTTCGTCGTATTTCGGGATCGGGAGGATTCCGAAATCATCCTTCATCTCGCGGTAATTGCCGATGAAATTCGTTCTGGTGCGCATGAAGAGCGCGTTGCCGCTGTCGAACTTGACGGTATCCGTAGCGGTGTTGACATCCTTCGAGTCGTCAAAGTACATGTACGGGTCGGTCTTCATGACGTTCACTAGCTTCTGGAAGAAGCTGACGCCCTTCTCGTTCTTGGCGAGTCTGAACACTGGGTAGCCTTCGCTGTCTTTCTCGAGATAATAAATATTCGCGCCGCTGACCATAGAGTCGTAGAAGGCTTTCGCCGACTCGCTGATTATGCCGAACTGGTCGTTCTCGTCGTACTTTCCGTTTCCGTCGAGGTCGCGCGTGCCCTTTCTGGCGATTTCGAAGAGCTTGTCGGTCGTCCATTTGCCGCTTCTGACGAGGTCGTACATGCTCCCGGTTTTGTTCTCGTCGGCTATCCGCTTATTATAGATGAAGCATCCGGCGCTCGAGAGATAGGAGAGCGTGTAGTTGCCCGCGACGGCTATCTGCTTTCCGCCGACGTTGAAAGCTCCGGTCGCGAGCGGATTCCAGTACTCGGCGTCAAGGTTGATGTGCGGCACGTTCTTGAAGTCGGCGATTGAGTCGAGATTGCTCATGACACGATTTCCGTAGATGAAGAAGATGTCATACGGATTGTCGCCCGCCATGACGATCGAGCGGAAGTTGTTCGCGTTTTCGCTCCATGGCGCTTCGGTGATCTTGAGCTTGCACTTGAAGCGCTCCTCGATGTACTGGTTTCGCTTGTAAATCGCGTCGTTCAGGTGCTCGCCGTTCTCGGCTTCGGCGTCAAGCTCGAGGTTGACCCAGCTCATCGAAGCCGGCGTCGAGTGGTGGATGTTGAAGGTAAAGCCCTCCATGTTCTTGTCGGGGAGTCCGTCGGTGAGCTCTGTCGTGACTTCCGGTTTAGTATCACCGGCGGTGGTTTCGTCGGTGACGTCGTTCTGCCTGCCTTCGCAAGCGAATGCGGAGGCTAAGACTGCTGCGAGCAGGATCAGGGAAATCTGCTTTTTCATTCTGGGTCCTCCTTTTTTTAATATGCGAGACGAAGGAGAATGCGTTCTCCTTACGGCATTGCCTTGATTGATTCGCGGAGCTTCACAATATCGCCGTCGACCGCGTTCGAGAGCGTGGTGAGCGTCGAGACGATAGCGTCGCTCTTCGTTATGAATATGTCGGAAACTATCTTGTTTCCAAGGTTGTTCTGCCAGACGTTGATGCCGAAGTCGTAGGTAGCGCCGTCGAAGATCAGGTCGAGCATGCGGGAGGAATCGTCGTCGCGCGCGACCTTGATCTGCAATAGCTCGTTCTTGTAGACCGGCATGACCTCGTGGTAGGTGTAGAAGCTCATCGCCTCTAAGAGGATTCCGATGTTCTCAAGGCGGTTCTCGTCATAGCTTCTCGGAAGCGTCATGACCTCGCCGTTCGCCATGTTCGCGTAGTACTTCTCCTGGCTTTCGTCGTACTTCGGCGCGGGAATTATGCCGAAATCATCCTTCATGTCGCGATAGCTTGCTATCTGATGTCCCCAGTTGACCTCAAAGAGGCACTTTCCGTCGGTGAATTTTATCTCGTTTGCAGGATTGTTGACATCTGTCGGAGAAGTGTACGCGTAGGGGTCTTTCTTCTCAAGGCTTACAATCTTCTCGAAGAACGAGACGAGCTTCTCATCCTTCGCGGCGCTGAATACCGGAAAACCATCCTTATCTTTTGTAACATAGTGCTGACCGGATCCGATGACAAGCATGTGATGGAAGGCTTTAGCCGTGCCGTTGATTCCCCAGATGTCGTTCTCGTCCATCTTTGAGTCTCCGTTCAGATCGCGTACCGCGCCCGCCGCGACCTCGAAGAGCTTATCAGTCGTCCACTTTCCGGAATCAACGAGCTCGTAAAGGCTCTCTCCGGTGTTCATCTCGTCGTAGATGCGCTTGTTGAAGAGCAGACAGTTTGCCGTCGAAGCGTATGAGATCGAGAACGCGCCCGCCGCGCAGACCTGCTTTCCGCCGACCTCAAAGACAGAGGTCGCGTCGGGAGTCCACCACTGCTTATCGAGCTTCAGGTGCGGGATATTGTTTATGTCGGCGTAGTTGTCGACAAGTCTCATCGCCTCAATGCCGTAAACCATGATGATGTCGTAAGTATTGTCGCCGGACATCACGCGGCTTGCGTAATTGCTGTGCGGATTCGCCTCTTCATCGACCGTGATCTTACACTTGAAGCGCTCTTCCATCGCGGTGTTGCGCTTGTAAATCGCGTCGTTGACGAGGTCGCCGTTCTCGGCTTCCGCGTCGAGAGTGACTGTCGCCCAGCTGAGGTTTTTCTGCGGGTTATGCAGGATTTTGAACTCGAAGTCCTCCATGTTCTTGTCCGGAAGCCCGTCGGTGAGCTTCTCCGGGGCTGTCGTCACAGACTGGTCATAAGTGGTCGCCCCCCCCCCATTGGGATTTTCTTCCAGTTCTCCGCAGGCGGTAGACGCGAGTATTGCCATAAGCAATATTGATGAGATAAGTTTTTTCACAAAAATTCTCCTTTTCAGTTTGATTTGTAAAGCTCGTATATTTCGTTGTACAGCTCCTCAGCCGCCGGCGCGGAGGATGCGTAGTAAGAGGCGAAATCCGTGCTCTTCGCCTTCATCATGTTTCTGAAGAGCACATATAATCCGCCACTGTCGTAGATCGACGCGAAGTCAATCGTCCGCCCCGCAAGAATCAGGTCGTATATCTCCTTCGATTCCTCGTCGTTCGAGAACTTGACCTTTATCGCGGTGTCAACGTAGGCTGGGATGATCAGCTCCGCGCCCTTCGCCGACATCGCGTCGGTTATAAGCGCCGCGAACTCAAGATCAGGCACAGTCTTCGGCAGAGCGAAGATACAGCTGCTGTCGACCGAGCTTCCGGTGAGATACTTCTCCTGCTTCTCGTCGTATTTCGGCAGCGGAAGCGCGGCGTAGTCGTCCTGCATCTCGCGCAGGCGCTTGGTTATCGACGCGATGTTCATTATCGCGAAAAGCGTCTTGCCGTCGCGGAACATCTCCTGCTGAGTCTTCCAGCTGTCGCCCGGCGTCGCTCCGGAGAGATATACGTCTTCGCTCTTGTTGAATATCCTGTCCAGCCGCTCGATTATCGTGATCGTTTTTTCGCTGTTAAGCACTATCCGCGGCTTGCCGTCATTGTCGCGTTCAGTGATCTTCTGCCCGAGCGCGAAGGGGATAGTGTCGGTCATCTCGTTCCAGAGAATCGCGATTCCGTAGCGGTCGGACGTGTCAAGTACTCCGTTTCCGTCGAGATCCGACGAGACGCCCTTCATCGCGCTTTCGAACTCGTCAAGCGTCCACTTGCCGTCAAGCGTGAGCCTCTGGAAGTCGGGAAGCCCGAATTTCTCCGCCATCGTCCGGTTGTAGAGCATTACGTTCGCCGCGGACGTGAAGACGAAGCCCATGTCGGTGAGGAACAGATACTGCTTTCCGGCTACCTCAAGCTCGGAGTTTACGCTGTCAACAAACCAAGGCTTTGACTTGTCGAGCGATTTCACGCCGTTTATGTCGAGGAACATTCCCTCAGCCGCGAGCGGCGCGAGTCTTGTCGGAGCGTGCGCGACAAGGTCGGTGTTGTCCTCGCCGCTCTGAACCTCCCGGCGGACAGTCTCGGCAAGATCGCCGTAAGGGACGTCGCGCGGCGTGACCTTGACGCCGAAATACTCCTCGACCGCGCGGTTGCGCCTGTAGACCGAGTCGAGTACGACGTCCCCGCTCTCAGCTTCGACCCAGATCTGATTGAGCGTGTCAACCGTCCACTCGTTCGAGACGAGAACGTTGAAAGCCCGTCCGCCGAAATCCTTCTTTTCGAAGTTCGCAAGGACGTCGGTGACGACCGCTTCGGTGACGCTTTCGGACGGTTCTGTCGTTTCGGAAGAATTCCGCGGCTCTTCTCCGCAGGAAACCAGGGATGATGTCAGCATCGCCGACAGGATGATAAGGGTAACAAAACGTTTCATGCTGCTTGCTCCTTTTTCATTTTTAATGGTTTCATAATTGAATCAATGAGAATCGACTTCATCACGAGCCCGACGCCCGAGATGATGCCCGACCTCACGCCGAGGAAGATGAAGGTCAGCAGAATTATCGAAATGTCCGAGATTAGCAGCGCCCGACCGACCTTCACGCCGGGGCGGCGATCCGAGATGATCATAGCGATAATGTCAGTTCCGCCCGAGCTACCGCCGACGGTGAACATCAAGGCACTTCCGAAGGCGATCAACAGCACGGCGATCGCAAGGTCGACCGCGACCACGCCGGTGTTGAAGCCGCCCGCGCCCGGCAGAAGTCCTATAAGGAAAGTGAAGCCGGTCGTCGCCGCGCTCCCGAAGAAGGTGCGCAGCGCGAATCGCTTTCCGAGCATAGCGAACGCCAAGA
>CAKSOR010000280.1 GCA_934477985.1 uncultured Eubacteriales bacterium | reverse complement strand
CTGCGAATTTTTGTTTAGTCTGACGAAAAATTCGCTGGCGCATCTGCGCACTTAGAATTATGCGGTATTGCCTTAAGCGGCTGGAACGGCTGTTCCGGCGTCGGGATTCGTGCCGCCGGTGTCAGTTCCGGTGTCGGGCGTGTCAGTGCCGGGTGTCGGTTCAGGCTCGGGGTCAGGCTGGTTCGCGTGCTCGTAGCACCAGCTGTTGTAGACCCGCTTGCCCTTCGTGTCGCTGTAGCCCGGATAAGTTCCGTCGCCGTAGAGCCCAATATAGAACGGTGAGTCATTGTCCTCGGGCATCGGAGTTCCCGCCGGGACTTCACGCCAGGTGTACTGCGCGTCCTCAATCTTGACCGATCCCTCCAAGGCTCTCGTCCACTTGAGGAGTCCGACCTGCCTTATATTCTCCTTGGGGCACTTGTCGCAGGCAATCGCTCCGGTGACCTTGTCGTAGTCGACCATCACGTGGATGTCGCAGTACTCGCTCGGAACGGTAGCCGCCGTGAAATAGCCCTTCTCAGCCCGGCTTCCGCGCGGGTCGGCGTGGCACGCCGCGGTCATCAGCTTGCCCGAGTCCTTGCAGTAGGTCGCCTCGACGATTCCGTCGGCGAGTCCGAAGGTCTTAAGCGACTCAGCGCCGCTCTGGGCGTTTTGCAGGATGCTCTGGTGAGCCCTCGTCATTATGATGTCCCATCCGACGACGGTCGGGTTCCAGGCGAGCTTCGAGCCGATCTCCTGCGGCATTTCGTAGCCGAACCAGATTCCGCAGACGTAGTACGGCGTGTAGCCGACAAACCAGCGGTCGAAGTCGCTCGAGGTCGTACCGGTCTTTCCGGCGACATCCATCTTATTCTTAAGCGTGCAGGCGGTCGCCGTACCCTTTGTGACGACGTTCTGGAGCAGCTTTGTCATTATCGACGCGGTCTGCTCGCTTATCACGACGTGGCTTTCCGACTCGTTCTCGAGGATGACGTTGCCGTTTGAGTCCTTGACGCAGAGCCAGGTGCGCGGCTTGTTGTAGACTCCGCCGTTCGCGAAGATCTGGTAGCTTGCGGTCATCTCGAGCGTAGTCACGCCGAAGTTCATCGCTCCGAGCGCGAGCGGCGCGTAGTCCTTGTCAGTGATTCCGGTGCCGTTGTACTCGCCCGCCTCGATGAAGCTGCCCATGTTGAGCTTGTTGCGGACGAAATCAAACGACTTGTCGAGCGTCAGATCCCGAAGAATTCTCAGCGAAATCGTGTTTATCGAGACAGTCACCGCCTCGTTCACGGTCGTGAGTCCGCGGTAGCGCTCGGGGAGGTTTTTCGGGTAGGCGATCGGGTTGGTCTTGTCGGTGTCGCCGTCCTTGTAGTTGAACCAGACCGGGCAGTCGTCGTAGACCGTGCCGTAGGTGATCAGTCCGTACTCAAGAGCCGGCGCGTAGACCGACAGCGGCTTTATGGACGATCCGGGGGAGCGGGTCGTTCCGGTAGCGTAGTTCAAGAGGAGGTTCGCGTTCTTCTCGCCGCGCGCTCCGACAAGCGCCACGACATCGCCGGTCTGCGGGTCGATTATAACCGATGAGGACTGCGGCTGAATCGCGTTGTTGGTCTTCGGGAAGCTCGACTCGTCGACATAGACATCCTCAAGCATCGTCTGGAGCTCGGGGTCCTGAAGCGTGACTATGTGAAGTCCGCCGGTGTAGAGATAGTTGTAAGCCTGCTTCTGAGTGTAGCCGAGCTTGTCCTGGAGCGCCTTCACCACCTCGACGATGACCTGATCGGTGTACCAGGAATTGGTCGTGACCGTGACATCGCGCGCGCGTCCCTGGTAGTCTAAAACAAGCTCCTTGCCATACGCCTCGTCGTATTCAGACTGATTGATAAGCCCCTGGTCGAGCATTTTATCGAGAATACTGTTGCGGCGCAGCGCCTGTTTTTCGGGGTTCTGCACCGGGTCGTACTTTGTCGGCGAGTTCGTGATCGCGGCGATCGCGGCGCACTCAATGAGCGTGAGCTCGCTGACATCCTTGTTGAAGTAGGTGTAAGCCGCCGCCTGGACTCCGTAGCAGTTCTGCGACAGGTAGATGCTGTTGAGGTAGGTCTCGAGAATCTGCGTCTTGTCTAACTTCTTCTCGAGATTGAGCGCCTGGAGAATCTCCTGAATCTTACGCTGAGGAGTGTAGCTGTCGTTTCCTGTGACGTTCTTGATAGTCTGCTGGGTTATCGTGGAACCGCCGCGGTTGCCCTCTCCGAGCGGAATGAAGTAGTTGACGATCGACTTTGACGTCGACAGCCAGTCGACTCCGTGGTGACTCCAGAAACGCTTGTCCTCGACCGCGATGAAGGCGTTGACGAGGTTCTTCGGGATCTTCGTGTATGTGACCCAGATGCTGTTGTCCGAGCCGTAGAGACGCTGATCCTCGAGCTCGATCTCGACGCCGCCGCGGTTCCGGCGATCCTCGAGCGAGTCGTACTTCATGTAGTACATATGCGAGGTCTGGTTGGTGTTCGAGACGCTGAAAAGCGAGACGTCGACCTCTGGATCGATGTTGTTCTTGATATAGACCGCGAAAACCGTTCCGACGATTATGCCGGTGATGAAGCAGATAAGCAGGACGGTCAGGAGTATGTTCAGGATGTAAGAGAAAATCCTTCCGATGACCCTTCCGGCGAGTCTGCCCGCGCCGGCGGTCTCCTTCGCCCAGTTGACATTGCCCTGCGGTCGCTTGTTATGGTTGCCGTTCAAATTTTTCACCTCTTGATTCTTTAGACGAGGAAAATGGGAAAATGTTCCATTCGATTATACCCCAATTTGTTTAACTGGGTGTGAATGCAGGAAAAAATTTACATTTCGGATGGCTTGTCGTCGGGTCTCGGCTCAACCGCAAGCTCGTTTGAGCGCTTTTCCGACGCGTGACCGATCAGGTTGCCGAGGAAGATTATCAGCAGTCCGACAAGCACTCCGCCGAGGTCGAGTCCGAGCGAGAGGTGTATCGCGTCGCTCTCCGCCACAAAGGTCTTCACGAGAAGATAATTGTAGAACCGCCCCGCGAAGAGCACAAAAGTGCAGCCGACCATGACCGACAGCCCGATATAGATGCCGTAGCGTCCGTTCTTTTTGCGGTAGGGGTCGCCCTCCGCGACGCTCGCCATCAGCTTCGACAGAAACAGCGAGACCGGCGCCATCATGCAGCAGACCGCGCCGACCATTATGAGCTCGGCGTAGATTACCGTCTTGATGTCCGAGAGAGTCACCGAGTCATACGGCGCGTCGATGCGGATGCCGTTTCCTATGGTTATCGAGTAGTAATCGTTTCCGTGCTGGCTCATCAGCGGCGGGAGGAGCATGTCCTCGACGCTCACGTTGACGAGGAAGACAATCAGCGCGATTATCCCGCAGAGCAGCAGTCCGCCGATGAAGATATAGTAGAGCGCGCGGAAGACCGGCGAAAACAGCTTTGAGAACGCGACTATCCCGCCGTACTCGGGCTTCGGGCTCTTGATTTTTTCCTTCTTTTTCATACTGACCTCCTATTTGAGAACGACATTTTCATCGCCGAGCAGTTCTTTGAGCTCGTTCACGACGAAGCCGGTCGCCATCAGTCTGACGCCGTTCAGCTTTATATACTCCGACTTGGATTTGTCGTAGAATACCACCTCGGACATGCCGTCGCAGAAGATGTTTACGAGATTCAGCGCCTTTCTGAACCCGCTGTCGGACTCGTCGGCTTTGTCAACCCGCAGATAGACACGCTTTGGCGGCGGATCGGGGTCAGGGAAACGCGGGCGCACGGGAGCGCTGTAACGCGGCTCAGGCTGATACATCGGCTGCGCAGGCGGCTGATATTGTGTCTCCGGCTGATAACGCGGCCCGGATTCATAGCCATTGCCGACATGAAACCTCTCGGACGGCTCGCCTGAAGCGTTACGGGAATCCTCCTGCTCTTTGAATCGCTCGTTGTCGATGAGCGGGACAATCCGCTGTGCCAACAGCTTCGGGGCTTCGTCCTCGCGCACCGATAACTGTCCGACGACGCAGAGCGCGGCGTCCTCGTCAAGGTAATATGAGCATTTCTCGAAGGTCTTCGGGAAGACGACGACCTCCATCTCGGCGAAATTGTCCTCGAGCGTCAGGAAAGCCATCTGCGCGTTGGTCTTTGTGACCTTGACCTGCTTGCGGGTGACGCTTCCGCAGATAGTCAGCGTCTGGCGGTCGGTGAAGGCTCTCGCGCCCTGCCCCTCCTCAGAGAAGGCTAACAGTATGTCGTTGATCGGCGTGGGGTTTATTTTCGCGACGTTTTTCGAGTAATCCTCGAGCATATGACCCGAGAAGCAGAGTCCGGCGCACTCCTTTTCGACCCTCAGTTTCTCGCGGAACGAGAGCTCGGGAATGTCGGGATATTTGAAGGTATCCGGTCGGACGCCGTCAAGCTGCGAGAAGAGATCGAGCTGTCCCGCGATATTCGTCCGGTTCTTGTCCTGATAATGGTCGATGATCTTCTCAT
>CAKSOR010000279.1 GCA_934477985.1 uncultured Eubacteriales bacterium | reverse complement strand
CCCTTGACGTTGCCGGCGTAGTCCGAGACGGCGATGACATTCCGCGCCGGACCGTCGCCGCGGACGTTCAGGGTGAGCGAATTGCCCTTGTCCTTGAGCATCGTGCCCATCATCGAGGCCGCGGTCAGCGTGCGTCCGAGCAGAGCCGAAGCCGTCGGAGTCGTCCCGTGGTATCTTATCGCGTCGTCGACTATTTTGGTGGAATCGACGACAAAGGCTCTCGCACTGCCATCCCTGGTCATCGCGCGGAGCATAGTGGATTGCTTTTTCATAAATGGTCAGAGGGGCGGGAAACTCACCTTTTACAAGTTGCCTTCGGCAACTTGCGGAAAGGGGTTTCCCGCCCCTCCGACACCTCCCCACCTTTCCTCAAACCTTTTCAAACAATTTTTTGATATTATTTCTTCGTTTGCGTTTCAAATGATAAAGTGTGTCGATTATTACTTTCTTCTGACAGTAAAATACCATCTTTCGGTGTCTTTGTCAACTTCCTCGCCGCCATAACCGCCGACCAGCTCACAGAGCTCGAAACCGCCCTCCACGAGCAGTTTCTTCACCGTCCTGAGCGAGTAGCACCGCTCGCGCTGAACCTCGTCAAGGCGCTCCCAGCGTCCGTCACGGCACTCGCGGAAGATCGACAGACAGAAGTCGCAGAGCTTCGACTTTTCGTTGTAAAAGTTCTGCCACGCACAGAGAATACCGTCCTCCTCGAGCACATAGGCGTTCTCGCCGTAGACCCGCTCGAATTTCGCCGGCGCGTTCATGTCGAAAATAAGCAGTCCGCCCGGCTCGATGTAGTTGTGAAGGTGCGCCAGAGTGCGCGCGAGATCCTTCGTGTCTGTCAGGTAGTTGAAGCTGTCAAGGCAGCAGATCGCCGCGTCGACAGTTCCGTAGAGCTCGAGCTCCTTCATATCCTGTCTTACGAGCAGGACCTTGTGCGAAAAACGTTCGGCGTCGCACTTCGCGCGTGCCTCGGAGAGCATCTCCTCAGAGATGTCGACTCCGGTCATATCATATCCGCGGCGGGCGAACTCTACCGTCAGCGTGCCTGTTCCGCAGGCAAGATCGAGCAGCGATACCGGGCGCTTCGGCGAATACTTCTCAAACCTCGACTCGATGAAGTCCGCCCACGCCTTGTAATCGACGCCCTCGTTGAGCCGGTCGTAAACCGCCGCCAGCGATGAATACGCGCCGCTCATTATTTTATACCCTTGCGCTCAAGGCGCTCGAGAACGTTTATATAGCCGTCGCTTCCGTACTTGAGGCAGCGGTTGACGCGGCTGATCGTCGCGGTGCTCAGCCCGGTTCTCTCGGCGATCTCGGTGTAGATGTAGTTGTCCTTGAGCATCTTGGCGGCGAGAAGGCGCTTGGACATCTCCTGGAGCTCGGCGACCGTGCAGAGATCTTCAAAGAAGCTGTAGCATTCCTCGACCGACTCAAGGGTCAGGATGCCCTTGAAGAGAAAATCCATCTTTTCGTCATTCAGCTTGTTCATGTGTTTTGTGTCCTTTCAAAACTATTATGAGACTCTCAAAACGCGGTCTCCGCGCTCTGATATACTATTATTTTACTACACTTTTGTGAAAAAGTAAAGTGCTATTTTAAAATAATACGGATTTTTTTCAACATCTTTAACTTTTTGCCTAAATTCCGAGCCTTGCGCGCGCGAGTCTGGCTTTATCAGAGAGATATTCGTTCTCCGGACGGCCGAGCTTTATCAGCCGCGAGTTCACCGCGTCGACGATCATCTCAGCCGACGGGAAGAAATCGCCCTCAAGCTCGTGGCAGGGCGTTATCTGATTCTTCGCGCCGAGCACCGCGACCGGTCTCTTCAGATAATCAAACGCGAACTCGCTGACATCAGCCGCCATATTCTTCATCACCGAACCGCGCTCGCAGCCGTCTCCGACGATCAGCAGCCGCCCGGTCTTCTTCACCGACTCTATTACTATCGAATAGTCAAACGGCACGACTGAACGCGCGTCGATGAGCTCCGCCGAGACGCCGTAATCCCTGAGTATCCCGACCGCCTCGTCCGCGCGGTAAAGCGCGGCGCCGACCGAGAGTATCGTGAGATCGCCGCCCTCACGTTTTATATCGGGTTTTCCGGGCTCTATCTCGTAGTATTCTTCCGGAACGCCGCCATCGTGGAAATATTCACCGGCGTCGTAGATGCGCTTGTTCTCGAAGAAGATCACGGGATCAGTGCCCGAGAGCGCCGCGTTCATGAGTCCCTTCGCGTCGTATGGAGTCGCCGGGCAGACGACCTTCAGCCCCGGAATGTGCGCCGGGAGCGCCGTCCAGTCCTGCGAGTGCTGCGCGCCGTACTCCGAGCCTATCGCGACCCGGACGACAAGCGGCATTCTGAGCGTTCCCGCCGACATCGCCTGCCATTTCGCCGCCTGGTTGAAGAGCTCATCCGCCGCGCAGCCGAGGAAATCAGCGTACATCAGCTCGGCGATGACTCTTCCGCCGCACATCGCGTAGCCGACCGCGGAGCCGATTATAGCGGCTTCCGAGATCGGCGCGTTGAAAAGCCGGTGGTACGGCAGAGCCTCGGTGAGACCGGCGTAGACGCCGTGCGCGCCGCCCCAGTCGCGGTTCTCCTCGCCGTATGCGACGAGCGTCGGGTCGGTGCGGAACTTGTCATAGACCGCCTCAAACACCGCGTCGCGGTACTCGACATATTCGCCACGCGCGAGCTTTTTTCCGTCCGCGTCAAACCATGAGCGCGATTTTTTCGAAATCGCGAGCACGCGCGGGTTGTCTTTTTCGTTTATCTCGGGCTTTCTGCCCTCGTCGAGCGATTTTATGTGCCGGTCGGAGAAAATGAGCTTCCCGATCGCGTCCGGGTCGCTCTTCAGATCCATCCGCGGCGAGACCGTATCGTCGGCGGCGAGCCGGCAGATTTCGGTCACGCTCCTTACTATCGACTCGTCGGTCTCGTCGAAATACGAGTCCGGCGCGATTTTCCCATCCGTCAGCTTCTTCCGGAAAGCGTCTATCGGGTCAAATTTTTTCCACGCCTTGACCTCGTCGCCGGTGCGGTAGCTGAACTGATCCGACGCCGAGTGCCCGACCGTGCGGTAGGTCACGATATCGAGGAGCGCCGGTCCTTCGCCGCGCAAAAGGAGCTCCTTCTTGCGCTTCACCGCGTCGATGACCGCGAAGGGATCGTAGCCGTTCACGCGCTCGGCGTGCAGCTGATCCTTCGCGACTCCCGCGCCGAGCCGCGCCGCCATTCCGAACGCCATCGTCTCGCCGAGCGTCTGTCCGCCCATGCCGTAGAAGTTGTCTGAAATGTTGAAGAGCAGCGGGAGTCCGCCGCCGTCCCACAGCTCCTTTATCTGATCCATCGCCGACATGTTGAAGGACTCGAGCACCGAGCCGCGCCCGCACGCGCCGTCGCCGATGTTCGCGACAACGATGCCGGGCTTTTTGTTTATCCGCTTGAAAAGCGCCGCTCCGAGCGCCATAGGAGCCGCTCCGCCGACGATCGCGTTGTTCGGGTATATCCCGAACGGCGTGAAGAAAACGTGCATTGAGCCGCCCAGTCCGCGCTCAAAGCCGGTGTCCTTCGCGAATATCTCGGCGAGAACCCCGTAGAGCAGGAAGTCGACCGCGAGCTCCTTTACGCTGTCATGTCTCATGTGCCCCTCGACGACCTTCAGCACAGAGCCGCCGCAAAAATCCTTCATTATGCCGAAAAGCTCGTCTTCACCGAGCTTTTCGATCGCTCTGAGACCTTTGGCGAGGACCTCGCCGTGGTTGCGGTGCGTGCCGAAGATGAAATCCCCGGGATCGAGCGGGTAAGCCGCTCCGACCGCCGTCGCCTCCTCGCCGATCGCGAGATGCGTGGGTCCGGGGTTGTGGTATTCGATTCCATTGTAAACCGAGTTCGTCTTGATCTTCGCGAGCATGGTCTCAAACTCGCGTATCACTCGCATATCGCGGTAAATCCGCAGCATGTCGGCTTCCGGAAAGAGCTTTTTCTCCTCCCCGAAAGTCTTCGCGTAGCGGTTCACCGGTATATCCTCAAAGCGGATAAAGCCGGGGCTGAGGACCTCTTCAGGGTCGATGAACTGACTCCTTGGCATTACTTGTTGACCTTTCTAAGGAAACGCTGATTCAAGGCAGCACCGCACAATTCGCGGCTTGCGCCTCAAGCACGTATCTGCTTGCGCGCTTTTCACCAGTTGCGATGCAGCTGGTCGGATTCCTTGTATCGTCTGACGAAACAATCCGACGACTTGCGAAGCAAGCCGTGCGCATCCTGCGCGCTTTGAATTGTGCGGTATTGCCTTAAGGTTGTTTTCACGAGACCGGTTCGATAACCCTCCGAATATGTCAACGAGTCGGCAAAGTCAACTCGTCAGATTTGCCGACTTCCGCCGCCAATTTGATACCCTGAAGCCGGGTTATCGAACGGGTCTGCGCAAAAAAAGCCATAAATCCAAGCCTTTTTCGCGTGAAAACCCGAATTATTCAGCTT
>CAKSOR010000278.1 GCA_934477985.1 uncultured Eubacteriales bacterium | reverse complement strand
ACCATAGATTACTCGTATCCGATCGGAGAGCGCCCGAGAGACCTCCGTTCAAGCGAAAAAGGACGTCCGATAAAGATCGTGATGTCCGACATAGAGGACTTCAGCGTCTACAAAACCTGCGTGGTGGTCAAAAAGGAAATCGCCGGTCAGACCGAATACTTTATCTCGACCGACGGCAAACACTTCAACCAGTTTTTCTATTAAACTAAAAAAGCTCCGTGTCAAGCGGAGCTTTTTGATATTGTTTACGCTTCGGTTATCTGATACTTCGATATGCCAAAATCGACTTCCTTGCCGAAAACGACCGCCTTTCCGACCGAGCCGAAATCCGCCGCGACGATGTAGGTTTTGCCGTCAAACGCCTTCACTTTCACCGCGCGGAGCTCGCCATCGCGGAAGCTCTCGACCTCCGGGAACTCGTTTCCGACGACTAAAACCGCTCCGAAATCGAATATCGCCTCGCCGCGGTCGAACCATCGGCACTTCTCAAGCCCGCCGACCAGAACCTTGTCGACCTTAAGCATTCCTCTGTCACTGTAGAGGATCATGTCGCAGATCGTTCCGTGCGGGAGTGAGATGTGCTGTAGACCGATGCTGCGGCGCTCTCCGACCTCGATCGAAATGTCTTTGCCGTAAGCCGACATCACGCCGAGCTTGCCGTCGATGACCAGCCGCTTTTTGTCGACGAAATCGTAATCGCGCTTTCCGCCGTTGAAAATGTCGTTCGGGAGCATGAAATTCAGCGGCTCGACTTTTGTCGTCCAGCAGCGGCGGAGCCCCTTGCAGAGCTGCAACGTGACGACCGTTTTGCCGTCGGGCAGGGCGCAGAAGAGGATGTCGTTGCGCGCGTTGGTGTTCGTCGTGTCGTTCTCCTCGAGAAGCCCGGCGGTCACGTAGTCGAACTGTCCGCCGGTGATGAAGCCGTTTTCGATCAGCCGCCCCTCGTGGCAGACGATCTTGCAGTTGTTGATGAGTCCGCCGCCCTCGATCATGCTGACTAAATTGTGCCGCGCCTCGTGCATCGACGAATCCGACGCCGGAACGATCGAGCCGGACGGCAGCTCAGCCGCGACCCAGGTGAACGACGCCAGCCGCCCGGAATTCCTGACCATGTACGAGCCGTGATACGGACCGCTCTCCCAGAGCTTCTCCTTGGACGGCTTCGAAGCGCCGTTAATCTCGCCGAAGGTTCTGTTCCAGTGGACGACCATCGCGATTGTGCAGGCGCGGTCGGATTCCAGACGCGTGTAATAGAGCGGCGAGCGCTCGCGGAAGAGCTCGCAGCGGTCGGACAGGAAGCTGCCGTCGCCGTTGTGCGCGGTCTCGGTCTCGAGGATTTTGACCCATCCCTCCTCCTCGCCGGTCATGTCCTCGCCCAGAAGGTCAGCCGCGAGCAGGAAAACCGGCGTCAGATAGTCCTGGCAGTAGCAGTAGCGCACGCGCGTGTCGCCGCCGATTCTCCAGAGCCGCCCGTCGTCGAAAACGCAGCTCCTGACCAGCTGCCAGAGCTCGTGAAAGTGGTGGTAGAGTTCCGGCGGAGCGGTCTTTCCGGCGCGCCTCAGCGAGAAGTGCAGCATAGCGATGTTCGACAGACAGATGACCATGTAGCCGACGTTCATGTAGCCGTGGTGGTTGAGCGCGTAGGACTCGAAGAAGTTGCCGCCGACATGCCACTCGCTCTCAGGCTTGCCCGAGTAAATCACCCCGGAGAGCTTGTCGGAGGGCACCGAAATCGCGTTTAAAAGCAGCGCCGTGCCGAACTCGTTCCACTCACCGACCCTCTCGGCGTCTGGATAGTCGATTGATACGCGCTTTAAGAACGCGCCCTTCCAGAGATTGCTCTCGGGGACGTTCGGCGCGACCGGGTCAGCAACCAGCTTGTGCTCGTCGCAGAGGAAATCCGCCTCCGAGGTGAAGACCTCGCGGATTCGCTTTTTGTCATAGTCGGTAAGATAGGGCTCGAGCGCCTCAATGCCGTGCATCATCCGTTCGGTCGCGAGCGTCGCCAGCCAGTGGTGACCCCAATGGACGTCCTCGCCGTCGGTGCAGTGATACGAACCTGTGACATGCGACTCAAGCGTGAACCGGAGCATCTTCAGCGAAAGCTCAATGAGCTCGGGCTTCGTGTAGCAGAAGCCGTCGGGCAGGTCGAGCTCGCACGCGGTCGCGAAAGCCGAGAAGCCCTTCATGTGAGTCTGGATTCCCCAGACATTCGTTCCCGTGCCGTAGTAGGCGAGCTCGTGGTTGTCAAAGGGCTCGGCGACCCAGCTTTTTGCGTTTGCTATCCAGTCAAGGAGCAGTTTTTCGTAGCGGGTTTGAGTTGACATTTTTATTCTCCGATCAGTTTTGTCATGAGATCATTTATCTGGGTCTCAGCCTGAGTTTTTACCGACGCATAGGACGACGCGAAATCCTCGCTCTCACCGACCGCGTAATCGCGCAGAGTGTTCGCGGTTCTTGCGATGTTGAAGACGCAGTCGAAATCAACTATCGTATTCTTGTAGAGCAGATCGAGCATCTCGGCGGAATTCTCGTCGCGGGCGATCTTGGCTTTCAGGACTGTATTGTTTATCTGCGGAAGTATATCGCGGTTCGAGATGTAGGCGAGAGCTTCCATTACCGAGGCTATCTTGTCGGCGCGCGGGCAGGTCGCGGGGATTCCGATTCCTATCGGGAAATAAGCGGTCAGGTGGGTGTAATATTCATCCTGTACTTCATCGAATTTCGGGTAGGGGAGGATCGCGTAATCGTCCTTCATGTCGCGGAATTTCAGCACGCCCCACTGGATCGGCGCGGCGCAGAAGAGTGCCTGAGAATTGATGAAGAACGCCGTCTTAGGATCGGAGGAATTCTGGATATTCGCGATAGTGTCGGTGCAAAGCACTTCATCGGTCTTCATAATCGAATTCAGCTTGTCGAGAACGTCGAAGGAGCGCGCCGAATCGAGCGTCAGCTTTGCCGAGGTCGGAGTCTTTTCGGTAAGGCGCATTCCGCAGCCGATGTAGAACGCGATTCCTGATTCCTTTGTGACGGTCAGCGGGAAACGGTCGTCGTAATCGACCGTGCCGTTCGAATTAAGATCGGTGTAAACGTCCTTCATCAGCGAATTCATCGAATCGACCGTCCATTTTCCGGATTTGACGAGCTCGTAAATGTCGCCGACGCCGTAATCCTCAGCCATGTTGAGGTTAGCGAACATCGTGTAGGGCGTGTAGCAGTAGCAGAGCGACATAGGTCCGCTCGTCGCGAAAATTTTGTCGCCGAAGGTCATCGTCTCGTTCATCGACTGACACCACCACTCGGAGCTGAGCTTCAGCGCGTCGAGAGAGTTCAGATCGTAGAGCATCTGATTCGCGGCGAGATTTCCGAAGCCATCTACCATCGTGGTGATGATTATGTCGTAGGCGTCCTCACCGGCGGAGATCAGCGTTGTAAGGTCGCTGTAGAGCGTCCCACGGTTGTCGTAGACCGTGTATTCGAGCTCGCAGGAGAACATCTCGGAGACCTTCCGGTCGCGGACAATCATCGCGTCGTTGACTACCTCGCCGTTCTCCTCGTCGGTGTGGATATTCGGGCGGTCGCTCTGCGACTGGACGACCATGCGGATTTTGTCCCCGCCGAAATCCACCTTGGGAATCTCCTCGAGGTGGTCGACCTTCAAAGGCTCCGTGGTCACAGCGGAGGTATCTTGCGGCGTTGTGGAATCAGAGCTGGTGTTGCCGCCGCAAGCCGCGAGCGAGAGAGCCAGCGCCAGAAGCAGGGAAACGAGTCTTGCCTTTTTGCACATAATTTTACCTTCTTTCCATAAACACTTGACATATTCCGTATCTGGTGATATAATTATATCATATCAAAAACCCGAGCGATATGAGATAACGCGCAAAAAAAGGAGACCGATATGCAAAATTTGAACTCAATGGAAAACAACAAGGACAAGCTCTCGTCAACATTGAAAATCAAGCCGCACATAAACCTCACGCTCCTGAACTGCGACCTTGAGTGGCAGATTTCGCTGTCCTACACCTACGACCCGGTGATCCATGCGCCGCCGACGCTGCATACGCAGGACTATTACGAGCTGATTTTTCACATAAAAAGCGGGCGGGCGTTCTATATAGACGGAACGCTGCTGCACGCCGGATATGGCGACATATTGGTCTTCCCGCCGGATAAGCCGCACAAGAGCGTCGACATCACCGAGAAGCCCTACGAGCGCTATTATCTGTTCGTGAACCCCGAGCTCTTAGAATACCTCCCGGACGGCGAGCGGATCAGAAGCCTCTGGTCAGACGACCGCCCGAACCTTATAAAGCCGGACGACGGAACGAAGACAATGATCCTGAACGGACTTTCGCCGTTAAAGAGCATCTGCAACAGCCGCGACGAGCCCTGCGAGTGCGACGACCAGGACACCCTGATGGAGCTGCGGATACACACGCTGCGGATATTCAGCGAGCTGATAAAATACCGTCCGGAGGCGCCGCAGGACGAGAC
>CAKSOR010000277.1 GCA_934477985.1 uncultured Eubacteriales bacterium | reverse complement strand
TCGCCCGTCCGCAAGCTCGTAGACCTTCGCGATCATCAGGTCATCTGTCTTCACAAGCCCGCGGTCGTCTACGAAGCGTCCGTTTCCGAGCAGCTTCGCGTACTTTTTGCGCAGCACCGACACATTCTTCGCCCACTCGCGCTTTGCGGCGAACTTGTCCGCGAGAATGTCGATCTTGTCCTGACGGTAGCGCAGCTCCATCTCAAGCGGGAAATTGAATACGAACGCGTAGCCAACCGCGCGCTGGTCGATAAATGGATTTGCGTTGCGCAGAGTCACTATAACATCCGGGCAGATATACCGCATCAGCTCGGGAATCGCCGTGACGCCACCCTCACCGCCGATCTTGTACGCCCGGTCTCCGCGCGCCGACGGCATGTTCCCGATTCCGTGCACCGCGTCGAGATTCGCACTGTAAAGGTCGGTCAGGTGCTCGCTCATGAATATGAACTCGGGCGAGATCTCCTTCGCACCCTTCTGGAGCGCCGCCGTCAGCTTCGACTGACCGCCGGTCAGAGCGCGCGCCGGATTGTTTCCGTCGTGCGGGTGCGACTCGTCAAAACATATGTAGGGCGGCATTCCGCCGATCTGGTCGTACAGCGTGCCGTCCGCGCCAAGCGAGCCGATCCACTTCTCACGAGCGCACATCAGGTCGACCCACTCGTGGCAAGCCGGGCAGGCGAGCGCGAACATCTTGCGGGAAAATTCGCCTAAAAAGTCGCTTTTGTGCGATTTCGAGTAGAATTCCACATAATTCGAGCCCCAGATATTCTTCGACGCGACAAATTTTCCCTCGCGGTTTCTGAAAAAGTCGCTTTCAACGTCGATCAGGTGTCCCTGGTAGTAGAGCGTCACGTGTCCGCCGTCCTTCTGAACCGCTTTGATGTTCGTTTTCAGTGTCTCCTCGCCGCCCATCGACTCCGAGACCTCGAGGTCGGGGTAGTTGTTGTCGTGCCCCGAATCGTACCAGCCGAAGAGCCCGATAGTGTCGAACCCGTGCGCCTTCGCGAGCTCCCAGAGCTTCGGAAGCGTCGTGTAGTCCCACATCTCGTAGCCGAACTGCTGTTTGTTTATGACCAGGAAATATCCGAGCATCTCACGCACCCAGTCGGGCTTCTTGTGAGCCGGACGGAGAGGGTTTATGAACGCCGCGTAATCGTCAGCGCCGTGATGCCAGTCGCCGCGGTAAAGCTTCAGCTTGATCGGCGCGGTTGACATCTTTCCGTCCGCGAGGCAGAGGTGTTTGTCGACAACCAGAGTTATCGCGCCGAAATTCTCCGGATCGCCGGCGACCTTCAGCTCAGCCGCGATGAAATCCGGGTCGTTTATCGAGACAAACATCGAGCTCGAGCGGTCAAGAAGCGCCATGAAACCGAGCATCGCCATTCCGGGATAGGTCATCTTCATGCAGTTCGAGCCGTTCTCGCGGTGCGTCCAGGCTCTCGAGAGCCGCTCGCCGATGTTGTGGTAGAGCTTTCCGACCTGATCGCACCAGAGCAGTGAAGGCTTTCCGTCGCCCAGCGACTTTATCACGCCGACGCGCGGGTATTCGAAGTCGATGACCCGCATGCCCGACCTGTTGTCGAGGTCAGCGGTGAAGATGATGTCCTCGCCGTCGAGTCTCACGCGCAGATCGAGTGAAAGCTCGGCAAAT
Organism: uncultured Eubacteriales bacterium; assembly: GCA_934477985.1. Classification (GTDB taxonomy): domain Bacteria; phylum Bacillota; class Clostridia; order Oscillospirales; family CAG-272; genus Flemingiibacterium. The sequence goes on along the minus strand of CAKSOR010000277.1, from coordinate 2,840 downwards.
CCGGCGTCGTCACGACCGTTGTCGAGCTTCAGCCGGTCGGCGTGGAAGCAAGCCGACTTTCCGTCCGAGCTGGCTGTGAGCTCCTGCGCGCCGCCGAACGCGATGTTCTCTTTGCAGCGGTCGGACGCGAGAATCAGCATGAACGGGTCTTGGGCGGGAGAGTCGATGACGTTTACGCCGATCTCCTTTTCGACGAGCGAGATTATCCGCGCGGAGTCGTCGAGCTCGACGCGCAGTTTTGAATTTTCGAGAATCATTGTTTTATCCTCCGAGAATATTTATGAAACTATTATAGCGTATCCGAGGCGATTTGTCAAGAGAAAAATTAATTTTCCGCGCAGATTTTTGGCGTTGGGGCTTTCTTTTTTTGAAAAAGTGTGGTATAATAGAAAAAAATGATGGAGGGCAGCCGATGATCAAAACCCCGCTCAAATACTGCATCGCCGATTTTTCCGGCAAGAACATTTCAATAAAGCGCAAATCAGTCACCGAGGATTTCCGCCTGCACTGGCACGAGTGCTGCGAGATCGAGTTCATCCTCTCGGGACGGGGCTCGCAGGTTCTGAACGGCACGGAATACCCGCTCTGTCCGGGCACTCTGTACATGCTGACACCCGCCGACTGCCATTCGGTGCACGTCGACGAGCCGCTTGAGATCGCCGGGATAATGTTCGAGGATAAAATGATCTCGCGCGCCGTCTACGAGCGTGTCCTGACGCTCGAGACGCTCGGGCTCAACCTGACGACCAGCCTTGAGGGCAAGAGCCTGAACGCGGTCGGCGGATTCTTCGACGCGCTGCTCTACGAAAATACGATAATCGCCGAGGACACGTCCGAGAATGAGTTCGGCGATCTCTATGTCAGTCATCTGATCGACTGCATTCTTGTAGAGCTGATCCGCCAGTGCGGCGAGGCGGCGCACGGTATCGACAAGTCCCCGATAGGCACGGCTATACTCTATCTCCACAGCCACTACACCGAGACGGTGACGCTCGACACGCTCGCCGCGCTCACTCACCTGAGCCGCAATTATTTTTCGGAGCTTTTCAGCTCGTCGACCGGCAGAACCTTCAAGAGCTACCTCATCGATCTGCGTCTGAGGCAGGCGTGCAGGCTTCTCGCGAACACCGACATGAGCGTGACCGACGTCTGCTACGCGAGCGGCTTCGACTCGTTCTCGAACTTCATGCGCACATTCAAATCGAGGCACAAAGTCACGCCGCTGAAGTTCCGCGAGGACAACCGTGTGAAATAATCCGAAAAAACGCAACAAAATCTGAAAAACAGAGATGAAAAAAGTCAGATTTTGAGGTATAATAATACCATACAAAACTCCGGAGGGCAAAATGTACATAGGAATTGATATAGGCGGAACAAAATGCGCCGTCGTCCGCGGAATCGGACGTGATATAAACAAGAAAATCAGATTTGAGACGACGACCGTCAGCGAGACGCTCGAGCGCATCTTCTCGGCGGTCGGGGAACTGATGACCGACGGGGTTGAGGCGATCGGCGTCAGCTGCGGCGGACCGCTCGACAGCGCGGCGGGGATTATCCAGTCGCCGCCGAATCTCCCGGGCTGGGACGACATTCACATAACCGAGGAGCTTGAAAAGCGCTTCTCGAGAAAGGCGTATCTCTGCAACGACGCCGACGCCTGCGCGCTCGCTGAGTGGCGCTACGGAGCGGGGCAGGGGACGAGAAACATGATCTTCATGACCTTCGGAACAGGGCTCGGCGCGGGTCTGATCCTCGGCGGACGGCTTTATTCCGGCACCTGCGGAATGGCTGGCGAGATCGGACATGTCAGTCTCTACGACCCGACTCCCGACGCGCATATCGGCTACAACAAGCGCGGCGCGGTCGAGGGCTATTGCAGCGGCGGCGGAATCGCGCAGTACGGCAAGGGCAGCGCCCGCGAGTTAGGTGTCCGCGCCGAGGAGGGCGACCCGGAGGCTATCGCGGTCTACAGACGGGTCGGTGAGGATCTCGGAAAGACTCTCGCGATACTTGTCGACCTTCTCAACCCGGAGGCGATTGTCATCGGAAGCATCTACGCGCGCTCGAAGGAGTTCATCGAGCCTTCGATGAACGAAAAGCTCGCTGAGCTCGCGCTTTCACAGAGCGTGAAGGCTTGCAGAGTGCTCCAGGCGGCGCTCGGCGAGAGCATCGGCGACATCGCGGCGCTCGCGGTCGCTGAAATGGGCGGCAATTAAATATGATTAAAGAGGGAAAATAAAATGCTGTACGAAAACTATCCCGAACTCCTGCCCGTTAAGCCGCAGATCGACGCGGCTATCGGGCTCATCTCCGACTGCTACCGCTACGGCGGCAAGGTCATGACCGCCGGAAACGGCGGAAGCGCCGCTGACTCCGAGCACATCGTCGGCGAGCTTATGAAGGGCTTCAAGTCGAAGCGCCCGGTCATCGACCCGCGCATCCCGAAGGAACTTGCCTCGAAGCTCCAGGGCGCGCTCCCGGCAATCTCTCTGTCGAACGGACTCGCGCTCCCGACCGCCTACTTAAACGATGTCGACGCTGAGTATACAATCGCGCAGACTCTCTACGGTCTCGCGAAGCCCGGCGACCTCGCGATTCTCATCTCGACCTCCGGCAACGCAAAAAACCTCGGACACGCCGCCGAGCTCGCGCGCTGCATCGGAGTCAAGACGATCGCACTGACCGGAGCGGGCGGGGGAAGACTCGCCGAGCTCTGCGACCTGACGATCCGTGTTCCGGCGACCGAGACCTACCGGATTCAGGAGTATCACCTGCCGGTCTACCATGAGCTCTGTGCCAGAGTCGAGGAGATTCTTTTCCCTGAATCGAGATGAACACGA
>CAKSOR010000276.1 GCA_934477985.1 uncultured Eubacteriales bacterium | reverse complement strand
AAAGCAAAAGCAGGTATGGCGGCAGCAAAAACTTGGCTGCCGCTTTTTTATACCGGTCGGCTGCGGCGGTATTTCTGCGGAGTCTCGCCGTAGCGCTCCTTGAATCTCCTTGAGAAGTAGAACTGGTCGCAGAAACCGAAGCGCTCGCTGATCTCGCTTATCAGAAGATCCGTCTCGCAGAGAAGCTGTTCGCTCCGGGTCATCACTCCGTCGTTTATATAGGCTCCGATAGACATTCCGACCTCCTCGCTGAACTTCTTCATCAGTGTGCTCCGCGCGGCATAGACGTTTTTACATATTTCATCTATCTTCAGCCCGACCGTGAGATGGCTGTCGATATATTCAATCGCGCGTTTGACTATCGGGGAGTGGTCGTCGGCGCGGAGCTCGATCTCCGGCGCGGTAGAGAGGAGATTCAGAAGCGTGGACAGCAGATCGCCTTTCAGGGAGATGGAGTCTGCGGGCGATGGCGAGAGGTATTTCCTGACCAGCTCAAGTGTGTCCGCGCAGGAAAACTCGAGCTCGAGCGGGTGATTGCAGGTCGCCAGAAGATCCTTTCCCCTGCCGTTCATAAGCCTTATATTGAAGTAGAGAAAGTGTATCCCGCTGGCACAGCCGTTGTCATATATGAGATCGGACGGGATCAGATAGGCGTGACCCGGACGGAGCTCAAGCCGGTTTCCGCCGCTTATTATGAAGGCGTCTCCGCCCAGGATGAAGTAAAGCTTCGCGTATGGCGGCGGGAGAGTCCGCGTCTTGCTCCACTCTTTGCCCGCCTCGAGGTAACCGCTTATCAGAACCTCGAGCGAGACGCTGTTCATGAGATCGTTGCAGGAATTGTTTACTGAAAGAGACATAGACGATCCTCCATATTTTATGCACAAATATACATTGAATTATGAGCGTTTATGGTGTATAATTTAGATAACAAGCGGACGATTTCCGTGATATTTGAAAGGATGGATACAACCATGAGAAAACTCCACACAAAGCGTATCGCCGCCGCGCTGTCAGCGATTCTGCTCAGCGCTTCGCTGTTTGCTCTCCCCGCTTCGGCAGGAGTCACGCAGAAGAGCGCGCCTGACGCGTCGAAGCTCCCAGCGGGCACTCTTATCTACAGCGAGACCTTTGACGGCACCGCGGCAGACACTGACGCGGCTCTAAAGCAGCTCGGCTGGACAAAGGCTGAGGGTCTGCGCAAGTTCACGATGAAGCTCTCGATCTCGGACGGCAAGCTGCATGTTGACAACCTTGACTCTTCGAGTGAGGACTCCTACGCGCTCATGATGGACAGCGCCTACCTTTCCAAGCTCTGCAACGCTGACTACACCTATGAGTATGACGTGACCTATCTTGACGCGGGCAACACCTCGCGCTATGTCTCGCTCCTCTGCAACTACGACGGCAAGGACAAGTACAACACGGTCGATATGCGTATCCGCGGCGACGGCTACAACCAGGTCCGCATCGGCGACAGCTGGATTCACTACAACGACACTACCTGCCCGCTCCGCGCGACCAACGACACCGCGATCATTACTCAGCTCTTCGGGGAGAAGTTCCAGGACAACGGCATGCTCCTCAAGAACAAGACCGTGAAGGTCAGAGTCGAGACCTCGATAAAGAATGGTCCCACCGTCTATGTCAACGGCATCAAGGCGTCCGACATGCAGGCAAACAAGGATAAGTGGAACACGATTGACAGCTACGCGATCTGCTTCAAGGCGTCCAAGCTCATCAAGGCTGACATCGACAACATCCGCATCTGGACCGGCTGCTCTGAAAAGCCTCTCGATGTCAAGAAGCCTGCCACCGGTACGGCTGCCGCTACCAGCGACCTCTCGCTGATTGTATCGGCTTCTGCGCTCGTGCTCGCTTCCGCCGCAATAACCATTGCCAGAAAGAAAAAGTAAGGAAAGAATAAAATGATATTCCGGCGACTCCGGATATCCGCTGAAGCCTGTCCCTCGGGGCAGGCTTTTTCGTTGTCAGATCGGGCGGTTCTTGCGGTATTTCTGCGGAGTCTCGCCATAGCGCTCCTTGAATCTTCTGGAAAAGTAGAACTGGTCGCAGAAACCGAAGCGCTCGCTGATCTCCAGCACGGTGAGTTCGGTCTTGCAGAGGAGCTGCTCCGCCTCAAAGATTATCGCGTCGTCGATATAGCTGCCAATTGTCATGCCGACCTCGGACTTGAATTTTTTCGCGAGCGTCGACTCGGAGACAAATGAGTTCGCGGCGAGCTCCTGTATCCCGAGCTGCAACGACAGATGCGAGCGGATATACTCGATCGCCAGCAGCACACACTTCGAGTAATTCATCGACTCAAGCCGCACATCGTATTTACCGATCAGCGTCAGCAGCGAGGCGTATATTTCCTGCCTGAGCAAGAGTCCGCTTGTTATGTCCTCACTCAGCGAGAGTGCGAGAAGCCCCGCGATCTTTTCGCGTCCGGGATCGTATTCCATTATCGACCGGCAGTTCTTCAGGAGATCGGCGCCGTTTGAATCGCTCAGATTTATGTGAAAATAGAGCTGCTCCATCGAATTCGCGCAGGCGTAGCGCAGCGAGTGCCCGGTCGGCATCAGATAACAGTGACCAGAGAGCAGCGGCAGCTTCACACCGTTTTCGATTATATACGGGTCGCCGCCGATTATGTAATAGAGTCTCGCGTATGGCGGCGTGACAATGCTCCCGATCCACTCGCTCCCCGAGCGCGCGTGACCGTAATCTATGATCTTGAGCTGTATGCTGTTCATATTGTCACTTATCTTGTAATTTTTATCAATTATCATTGCTGACCTCGCATGTGAATTGACTGTTTTCTCCATATTTCTGACCGAATATTAACTTGCGCGCGTTGGCTTTTTGAGCTATAATAAAGTCAGTCGGAAAAATACCGGGGAACAGAATCTCCATACTAATATGATATAACATTTTTCCGGATTTTTCAAGTACTTATCGTAAAATAATGAAAATTTTTTTTGAGGAGGCATGAAAAATGTCAAGTTACGTAGTCAGAAAGACCCCCGGCGATACCGAATGGTTCCGCCATGACCGCTTTGGTATGTTCATCCACTGGGGACTCTACGCGATGCCTGCCCGCCACGAGTGGGTCAAGAACCACGAGTGCATACCCGAGGAGAAGTACGAGAAGTATTTCAAATACTTCAATCCCGATCTCTACGACCCGAAGGAGTGGGCTAAGAAGGCAAAAGAAGCCGGAATGAAGTACGTCGTTCTCACGACCAAGCACCACGAGGGCTTCTGCATGTTTGATTCGCAGTACACCGACTACAAGTGCACGAACACCCCAGCCGGACGCGACCTTGTCCGCGAGTACGTCGACGCGTTCAGAGCCGAGGGACTCCATATCGGTTTCTACTATTCGCTCATCGACTGGCATCACCCCGAGTTCCCGATCGATATGCTTCACCCGCGCCGCAACGACCCTGACGCAGAGGAGCAGTCGAAGGGACGCGACATGCACAAGTACGCCGAGTACATGCGCAATCAGGTCACCGAGCTCCTTACGAACTACGGAAAGATTGACATTCTCTGGTTTGACTTCTCGTATTCCGGCTCGAAGGGCGGACCCGGCAAGGAGTGGATGAAGGGCAAGGGCAAGGACGACTGGGAAGCTGAGGAGCTTATCGCGACCGCGCGCCGTCTCCAGCCCGGAATCATCATCGACAACCGCACCGAGCTTGAGCAGGATCTCTGGACTCCTGAGCAGTATCAGCCGAAACAGTGGGTCAGACACGCGAAGACCGGCGAGCTTGTCACCTGGGAGGCGTGCCAGACCTTCTCGGGCTCGTGGGGCTATCACCGCGACGAGACGAGCTGGAAGTCGCCCGAAATGCTTGTGCAGATGCTCATCAACACCGTCTCGATCGGCGGAAATCTCCTCATGAACGTCGGACCGACCTCGCGCGGATACCTTGATTACAGAGCCGTCAACGCGCTTGAGGCTTACGCTGACTGGATGAAGTACAACAGCCGCTCGATCTACGGCTGTACGATGGCTGAGCCCGAGCTTCTGCCGCTCTGCCCGAACGGCTGCAAGTTCACTCAGAGCGAGGACGGAAAGCGGCTCTACATCCACCTCTTCGAGTATCCCTTCCAGTTCCTGGAGTTACCGGGCTTTGCCGGAAAGGTCGACTACGCTCAGTTCCTGCACGATGGAAGCGAGCTGCTCTTTGAGGAGAAGAACGTCTCGCACTTCAGCGAGGGGCGCTCGGCGTCGGATGATCTGCTTGTCATCAAGCTGCCGGTCGTAAAGCCGAAGACCATTGTTCCGGTCATTGAGATATTCCTGAAGTAAACGGTTCAAGCTGAGTTATTGCGCAAAAAGCCTTGGATTCATGGGTTTTTCAGCGTTAAATCAGCCTGAAAATAACAGCAAAAAGCCGGCGGCTCAGAATGAGCTGTCGGCTTTCATACTTAGGGATAAGCTGAATAATTGGAGTTCTCACGCGAAAAAGGCTTGGATTTATGGGCTTTTTCGCGTGAGAACAACCTTAA
>CAKSOR010000275.1 GCA_934477985.1 uncultured Eubacteriales bacterium | reverse complement strand
CCGCCTGAACTTTTCGACCCGCTCGGGCTTTGCCCTCGCCTCCCGCCAGGGTGCGACCCTGGACCCAATCGTCAGATTCAGCTCGCCATATTTCTTCGCTGTCTTTCTGTCTTGGGGAAATCGAAAAGTTCAGGCACCGCCTGAACTTTTCGACCCGCTCGGGCTTTGCCCTCGCCTGCCGGAAGAAGGCGGCTTCACAAGTTCTGCGTTTATTGATAATTTACTATTTGTTCTCATTAATTTTACATAGAGGTGCACATGAAACAGTCAAAAACCATCTTTACCTGCTCCGAATGCGGGCACACAACCTCAAAATGGTATGGAAAATGCCCGTCCTGCGGCGCATGGAACTCGATGGAGGAGGGCGAACCGATCGTCGAAGCCAGCGTTTCCAGCCGTTCGATCAAGCGTCTGACCCCCGATTTCGTCACCGAAGCCGTCAGATTCGACGAGCTCGAGCTGCCCGATTTCATCCGCTCGACGACCGGAATGGGCGAACTCGACCGCGTGCTCGGCGGCGGACTTGTCCACGGTTCGGTCGTTTTGCTCGCCGGCGAGCCCGGAATCGGCAAATCAACGCTTCTTCTGCAAATTTCGACGTCGCTCTGCCTTCCGACCACCGTCGGCGAGCGCAAGGTACTATATGTGTCCGGCGAGGAATCGCAGGGTCAGATAAAATTGCGCGCAAAACGCCTCGGAGTCCGTGCTCAGAGCCTGTACGTGCTCACTGAATCCAACGTTTCGCGCGTGATTTCGCAAATCGACAAAATCCACCCCGACATAGTGATCGTCGACTCGATCCAGACGATGTACGACGAGCACGTTGCCAGCGCCCCCGGAAGCGTCACGCAGGTGCGCGAATCGGCGCTCGCTTTCATCACAAAAGCCAAAAATGAAGGCATTTCGGTGATAATGGTTGGGCATGTCAACAAAGAGGGCGGGATCGCCGGACCGAAGGTGCTCGAGCACATGGTCGACGCCGTGCTCTATTTTGAGGGCGAAAAGCTGCGTTCCTACCGGATAATCCGCGCGATAAAGAATCGTTTCGGTTCGACGAACGAAATCGGCATGTTCGAGATGTCCGACTGCGGGCTCGAGGAGGTCACAAATCCGTCCGAAGCCCTGCTCGAGGGGCGTCCGAAGGGCGTTTCGGGCAACTGCGCGGTCTGCGTCATGGAGGGCACGCGCCCGATCATCGCCGAGGTGCAGGCGCTGGTCGCGCAGACGAGCTACCCATCCCCTCGACGGATGTCGAATGGCATCGATTACAACCGCATGTGCCTGATTCTGGCGGTGCTCGAAAAGCGGCTCGGTTATCGATTTTCCATAAATGACGCCTACCTGAACGTCATCGGTGGACTGCATATTGACGAACCCGCCGCCGATCTTGCGGTCGCGTTGGCGCTGATCAGCTCTATAAAAGACGAACCGGTCGCCGACGATCTGATCGCGATCGGTGAGATCGGGCTGGCGGGCGAGTGCCGCGCGGTGCAGAATTTTGAACAGCGCGTGACCGAGGCGGTACGCCTGGGCTTTCGCAAAATCATCGTCCCGGAGCGCAACATTGAGCGTCGCCCGCTCACTTTCGACGGCGTGAAGATCGTGCCGGTCAGGTCGATTTTTGACAACATTCAGTCGATGTGAAAAAAATTTCAGCGTTATTCACAAAAAATGCCCCCCCCCCGTTGTGTATTGTGCTATTTCTATAATTGAATCATAGATTTCTCTTGACAGCCGTTCAAATTTGTGCTATAATATCATCAGTACGTACAAATTCTGACCTGTCACGGAGGAAATTTTCCACGATGAAGACCAAGCGCATTCAGGCACTCACCCTGGCAATTCTCATTTCCCTGCTCGCGTCCTGCGGCTCGCCAGCCGCCGACCCGACCGAATCCACGTCAGCCGACACGACGACCGAGCCGGTCGAAACCGCGCCCGCGGAGATCCCCGACGACCTTCCGGACAAAAAGTTCGACGGTAAAACCTTCACGACGCTGACCTACGACCAGCTGATCGCCGACTACGAAGCGGATGAGGCGAACGGCGACGTCGTCAACGACGCCGTCTGGAAGCGCAATCAGACGGTCATGGAGCGCTTTGACGTCACGCTCGAGACTATGTCGAAGCCGGTTTACGCCGACACGACAAATTACATCAAAACGACCGTTCTGGCGGGCGAGGAAACCTTCCAGGTCGCCGCTCACCACATCGTTTCGCTCGGCACGATGGCGCTTGACGGCGTTTTCATGAACTGGTACGACATTCCGTACGTCAATTTCGACAAACCCTGGTGGGCGCCCTCGACATCCGAGGACCTGACCTACGACGGAGTCGCGCTGTTCGCGGTCGGCGACTACTCACTGTCGGGCCTCGCGGCGACTTATTGTTACTTCTATGATAAGCAAGCCGCTGAAGAATATCACTTTGAGGATCTTTATTCTGTCGTAAATGACGGAAAATGGACATTAGATTACGTCATGAACTTAGTCAAGGACATCTACGTCGATGTCAACGGCGACGGCAAAAAGGACGAAAACGACTATTACGGTCTGACTTCGACGACTCAGTCCGCGCTGAACACCTATCTCTGGTCGTCCGGCGGAAAAATATTCACAAATAAAAAGGACGGTACGAAGGAATTTACGTATAATTCCGACAGAACTGTTACAATTATCGAGAAGCTCTACAAGCTCTGCTGGGAGACCGACGGCGTCTGCATGGATCGTCCGACCTACGAGTCGCAGACCGGAAGCAAGCATTACATCGCGGCACTTTCCTTCCGCGACAATTTGACCGCGCTGATTCCCGGCACACTCGACATGACGGTTAACTATTTCCGTGAGCGCAAGGGCGAGTACGGAATCCTGCCCTACCCGAAGCTCGACGAGGATCAGGCGGAGTACAAGACGATGGTCGACGGCTACCACGCGGCGCTCGCCGTGCCGATGACGGTCAGCGATCCGGAATTTGTCGGCATAATCACCGAAGCGCTTAACGCTGAATCGAATAAAATTGTATTCCCTGCATATTATGAGGTCGCTCTGAAGATCAAATACTCGCACGACGACGAGTCCGTCAAGATGCTCGACATGATTGTCGACAGCCGCGTGTTCGATTTCGGCTACGCGTATGGCTGTTGGTCAGGCGTCGCGTTCATGTTCCAGGATCTCATCGGAAGAGACAAATCGAAGGATTTCGCGTCATTGTACGCGACGAAGGGTCCGGCAGCTGAGGAATATTACGGAAAAGTTATCAAATATTTTGAGGAAATGGACAAATAGTAAACGAAAAGAGGAGCTCAGGCTCCTCTTTTTGTTACATAATAGATCGCGGTAATAGCTGGCTTCGCCCGCGGCTTGCATTTTGCCGTGAGGTGTGAGCGGCTTGCCGTGAACGGGTCGGCGAGTTCAGGTGCTGCCTGAGCTCGCCGATTCCCCCAAGATAGAAACGAAGCAAACGCCTCAGAATAAACTGAATTTGACGTTCGAGTCCAGGGTCGCACCCTGGTCAGTAGGCGTAATCCACAGTAACGCTCTTCTCGCAAACCGCGTGCATGTGCGTTTTGACGACTGAGCAGTGGTATTCGTCGTTCGCGTAGACATCGAGCGCCGCCATGTCGTCGACGTCGACCATCAGAATCACGTCGAACGAGCGCGCGGAGTGCAGCTGGTCGATGCCAACCTCGATGTGTCGCGCCGACGGCACTTTGCCGACCATCGACATGAGCACTTCCTTCGCCTTCTCGCACTCGGCGGGCGAATTGTCCTTTAATTTGAAGCAGACGATGTGTTTGATCATTTTGAGTTCTCCTTTAGTTTATATGAAGTTCATTTTTTAACGCCGTCTGAAGCAACGCGGAAAAATTCACGCCCGCTTTTTCGGCTTCGTAGTTCAGCCACGACGGTATCGTACAGTTTTTCTTAACCGTCCGCTGATCGTTTTTGCGGCGGTATTCGTCAAAATCGACATCAACAAGTGTAACTATGCTCTCAGGCTTGTCGATTATGACGTCTTTAATCTTCGTGGGCTTCGGCAATTCCTCGCCGTCGTCTTCCATGTCAATCCCGACGAGTCCGATCGCGTCGCGCGCCATTTCGATCGCGTCCGCGAGATCGACTCCCTGCGTGTTGATGTTGAAATCCGGAATCCAGACGACGATATATTTTTGCCCGCCAGTCATAACTATCGGATATGCGTTTTTCATTTGTAGTACCTCCTCACTTGAGATCGCGCCGTTTGATTATTGCCTTCGCGAGCTCCTCGTCGGTTTCGCGGTGGCGCACGACACTTTCTCGTTCCCTGCCCTTCACATAGATGTCGTGAGCGGCGCCATGCCTTTTGAATGTCCAACCATTTCTTTCCAGCAATTCTATCAGGTCTTTGGTCTTCATGACACACCTCCCTACATATATTATACGCCCAAAATGCGCATTTGTCAAGAGTTTTCTATAAAATTCTGTGCGTTTTTTTCGATTCCTATTGCAAAATCCGCGAAAATGTGCTATAATAATTACAATATTCCACCAAAAGGAGATCATCC
>CAKSOR010000274.1 GCA_934477985.1 uncultured Eubacteriales bacterium | reverse complement strand
TCGAAACTCGCCTCGATGATGTCGTGCGAGACTCCGACCGTCGACCAGACCCGCTTTGTGTCAGTCGACTCGATGAGGACGCGAACCTTTGCCGCTGTCGTCGAGTTAGCCTCGATGACGCGCACCTTGAAGTCGGTCAGCTTGACGTCCGAGAGCACAGGGTAGAAGACGGTCAGCGCCTTCTTGAGCGCGATGTCGAGCGCGTTGACAGGACCGTTTCCGAGCGAGGCGGTGGTCTCAGTCTGGTCGCCGACCTTCACCTGAATCATCGCGCCCGACTGCAATTTTCCGTCGGTCGACGGGAAGTCGTCGGTCGCCTTGTAAAGCACGACGTTGAAATGCGGCTTGTAGTCGCAGATCAATCGCTTGGTCATCAGCTCGAAGCTCGCGTCAGCCGCCTCGAACTGCCAGCCGTCGTGCTCGAGCTCCTTCATCTTCTCCATGATCAGCGCGGTCTGCGGCGACGAGCGCTCGAGCCCCGGGACGAACGATTTCGCTTTCTCGACTATCGTAGAGCGCCCCGAGACCTCCGAGAGCAGGAGTCTGCGCTTGTTTCCGACGAGCGTCGGGTCGATGTGCTCATAGCAGCCGTCGAGCTTCTCTATGGCGTCGATGTGCATTCCGCCCTTGTGCGCGAAGGCTGATTTACCGGTATAAGGCTTGGTCGGACGGGTCGCGACGTTGGAAATGTCCGAAATTCTCCGCGCCGTCTGCCGGAGTGAAGAAAGTTTCAGATTTTTTCCGCATTTTCTATTGCATTTCAGAATCAGATTTGGTATAATAATACTGAGGTCGCAATTTCCGCATCTTTCGCCGATTCCGGTGAAGGTTCCCTGAATCATCGAAGCGCCCGCGTCGACCGCCGAGAGCGCGTCGGCGACCGCCAGTCCGGCGTCGTCGTGCGAGTGTATGCCGATCCGCAGGTCGGGAAAATGCGCCTTCACGTCGGCGGTTATCTCGCCGATCTTTCCGGGCAGCGTTCCGCCGTTGGTGTCGCAGAGCGCCACGCAGTCCGCTCCGCCGTCGATTGCCGCCGCGACTGTCGCGAGCGAATACTCGCGGTCGTAGAGCCAGCCGTCGAAGAAGTGCTCGGCGTCGAAGATCACCTCGCTCACACGGCTCTTCAAGTACGCGCAGGTCGAGCGTATCAGACCGAGGTTTTCCTCGCCGGACACGCAGAGCACCTTCTCGGCGTGAAGTCTGTGAGCCTTGCCGAAGATGACGACGCAGTCAGTGCCCGCGCCAAGAAGGCTCGCGAGCCCTGGATCGTCCTCGGGTCGGACTCCCTTGCGGTGAGTCGAGCCGAACGCGGCGAGCTTAGCGTTTTCGAGCTTAACCGAGGCGGCTTTTCTGAAGAACTCGGCGTCCTTCGGGTTCGAGCCGGGATTCCCAGCCTCGATGTAGTTTACGCCGAACTCGTCTAACGCGCGCAGGATGTACAATTTATCCTGCACCGAATAAGATATTCCCTCGCCCTGCGCGCCGTCGCGGAGGGTTGAGTCAAATATTTCGATCATCCTGATCTCCCCTTATTTTTCTGTATACAAATATTATAATGCAAAATCACGCCGCTGTCAAGAGGAAATTTCCATCTTGCGGCTGAAAGGAACGAAAAATGATATATATTGTTGAAGACGACGAAAATATCCGCGAAATGGAGAGCTACGCTTTGCGGAATTCCGGCTACGATGTTGAGGGCTTTCCGTCGGCGAAGGAGTTCTTCTCTGCGCTCGACGTCATCCCCGAGCTGGTTCTGCTCGACATAATGCTCCCGGGTGACGACGGACTGTCTATACTCAAAAAGCTCCGCTCGAGCGAGCGGACCGCGCATATTCCGGTCATCCTGGTCACCGCGAAGACGACAGAGCTCGATAAGGTGCGCGGGCTCGACATGGGCGCGGACGATTACATCGCGAAGCCATTCGGAATAATGGAGCTGGTCTCGCGCGTCAAGGCGCTTCTCCGGCGCGCCGGACAGCAGAGCGCGCGCATCCTTACATACGGCGATATACGGCTCGACGATTACTCGCGCAAGGTGATGGTCGGCGGGGAACATGTTGAGCTGACCTACAAGGAATACGAGCTTCTCAAGTTCCTGATGTCGAATCTCAACTGCGTGATGCCGCGTGAGAAGATACTCGCCGACGTCTGGGGCTTTGACTACGAGGGCGAGACCCGAACGGTCGACATGCACATAAAGACCCTGCGGCAGAAGCTCGGCGAGTCGGGGAGCGCCATCAAGACTGTGCGCTCGGTCGGCTACAAGCTCGGCGACTGAGGAGTGTGAATGATTTATGGAAAGAAGAATTTTCGTGTCGCTCCTCTCGACCGGAGCGGTCATGATAATACTTACGTTAGCGGCGGCTCTCGCGGTCTTCAAGCCGGTCGCCGACCGGCAGGTCTTTGAGATGCTGCGAGACGAGACCGAAATCGCCGCCGCGGCGTACAACTCGGGCAGCATGGATGTCTATCATCTCTTCGGCGGCATGGGAGACCGGCGCGTGACAATTGTCGAGGCAAACGGCAGCGTGCTTTTCGACACCTATTCCGAGGCTGAGCTTCCGTCTCACCTCGACCGTCCCGAGATCGAGGGAGCGCTGAAGGACGGTTCCGCCTCGGCAAAGCGCAGCTCCGAAACATTCGGGCGCACGCTCTACTATTACGCCGTGAGGCTTAATGACGGCGGAGTCATAAGACTCTCGATCGAGAGCGGGCAGGTCTGGACGATGTTCATAGGCTCGGTGATATTCATGCTTTTCATCGCGGCGATGCTTCTGATCGCGGCGGTATTCATCTCGCGCTGGCTGACCACACGGATAACCGAGCCGGTCAGAAAGCTCGCGGCTGAGCTCGACGGAATCGGCGCGACTCCCGAGACCGACCCGGCTTACCCCGAGTTCAAGCCGATGCTCGACAAGATAAGATTTCAGCAGAAGGAAATAAAGCGCCAGCTCGCGCGCGTTCAGAAAGAAAAAGACCGCATAGCGGCGATAATCAACAACATGGACGAGGGGCTCGTGATATTGAGCCCCGAGCTGCGGGTCATCATGCTCAACGACTCGGCTTACAAATATCTTCGCGTGACCTTTCCAAAGAGCGAGTGCGGCGGAATGCTGCTCACAGAGGTCTGCGGCGATGAGGCGATAATGAACAGCCTGATGAAATGCGAGTCGAAGATGCTCGTTCACGACGGGCGCGAGTTGCAGCTCCACGTGAAGCAGATCGAGAGCTCGGAGCAGTTAGGCCGCATCGGACTCATCCTCGACGTCACCGAGCGCGCAGAAATCGACCGGATAAAGCAGGAGAACACCGCGAATGACTCGCATGAATTGAAGACGCCGCTGACCTCGATTTCGGGCTACGCCGAGATGATCGAGAACGGCATGGCGAAGGAGGGCGACATCCCGCTCTTCGCCGGGCGCATCCGCCGCGAGAGCGACCGCATGCTGACGCTTATCTCGGACATAATCAAGCTCTCGAAGCTCGATTCCGAAAAGCCGTCCGAAGCGCCCGAGAGCGTCGATCTCTTAGCGGTCTGCCGCGAGTGCGTCGACATGCTCGACATCAGCGCGAAGCGGCATGATGTGACGGTCGGACTTGAGGGCGAGGAGTGCCGGATAAACGGCTCGACGCCCGAGCTGACCGAGCTAGTCTACAACCTCATCGACAACTCGATCCGCTACAACCACGCGGGCGGAAGAGTCGACGTGAAGCTGATTTCCGCCCCTGAGAAGCTGAGCGGAAAATACGAAGGCGCGCGGGCGGTTCTGAGCGTCTCGGACACCGGCATCGGCATCCCGGCGGAGCATCTCTCTCGGATTTTCGAGCGCTTTTACCGCGTCGACAAATCGCGTTCTAAGGAGACCGGCGGGACGGGACTCGGACTTGCGATTGTCAAGCACGTCGCCGAGCGTCACGGCGCGAAGCTCGAGGTTGAGAGCGAACCCGGGCGCGGCACGACTATCCGCGTGATATTCTGAGAAGCCGATTCAGGCTGATTTTCAGCCCGCAAAAAAATGCTGACGCTTACCGCGCCAGCATTTTGCGTTATTTCCACTCCCAATTCAGAAGATCGCGGCTCCACGCGACACCGACGCTGGCGTGCGTGTCGAAGATCACGCTCTCGTCCTCCGGTCCCGTGCCGTGAAAGAACATCAGCCACCAGCCTCCGACCTTTATCGCCGCGCCGGCGGTCAGCCGTCCTTTTGCCCAGTCCCAGTCGGACTGTCCGAATCTGAGATTTCCGAGCCTTTCCCATCTTTCGAGATTGTCCGAGACGCTGATGTCGAGACCGTTCGCGGGCGAGCTTATCAGATAATACCGCCCATTCTCACACACGATGCAGGGATTTTCGCCGCCGATCGTCTCGCCGAGATAATCCCAGTGCTCAAGATCGTCCGAGACCGAGCGGCAGATCCTGCCGTCCTTCTTGAAAAAGCAGTTCCAGACGCCATCCTTTTCGATGAGATAGGGGTCGATCATCCGCCGCTCGTTTTCGGGCGCGCCCATGACGCGCAGGGGCTCGGGCCCGGACCAGGTCAGAAG
>CAKSOR010000273.1 GCA_934477985.1 uncultured Eubacteriales bacterium | reverse complement strand
CAGCCATTTCGAGGTAACGCACGCCCTTCGCCTTGGTAGCGAAGATAGTACCGGTCTGGGAACGGAGTCCCTTACCGAGGTCCTCAAGCGAAGCGCCGATCGGAAGTCCGCCCTCCGAGAAAGCGGTCTGGGAACGACCGTACGCGAGCTGCTTGAAGATCTCGCGCATTGCCACGTTGATAGCGTCGCAGACGAGGTCGGTGTTGAGTGCCTCGAGAAGGGTCTTGCCCTGGAGGATCTCAGCAGCCATAGCCGCGGAGTGAGTCATACCCGAGCATCCGATGGTCTCAACGAGAGCCTCCTCGATGATGCCGTCCTTGACGTTAAGGGTGAGCTTGCAGGTTCCCTGCTGAGGTGCGCACCAGCCGATACCGTGAGAGAGACCCGAGATATCCTTTATCTCATAAGCCTTTACCCACTTGCCCTCTTCGGGAATCGGAGCGGGACCGTGCTTCGGTCCTTTTGCGACCGTGCACATATTTTCCACTTCATGTGAATAAATCATGTTTGTTTCTCCTTTTGTCTTATTAGCTTCTTTATATAAATATAAATCAGACTCTTATTTGATTATCTCGCCAAAGCACTTGCCGAAAGCGCACGAAGCGTTTGCCTCGTCGGTGTCGATGTGCATTGCGGGAGCGAACTTCGGGCTGACACGACATACAACGTCGCCGAAGATGGTGGAACGGCTGTCGTTCTCGATCTTGACCGAGACGATCTGCTTGTCCTGAACGCCGAAAGCCTCAGCGTCAGCGGGAGTGAGGTGAATGTGACGCTTTGCGACGATTACGCCCTCAGCAATCTCAATCTCACCCTCCGGACCGACGATCTTGCAGCCAGCCGAACCCTTGATGTCTCCCGACTCGCGGACAGGAGCGTCTACGCCGAGAGTGCGCGCGTCGGTGAAGGAAACCTCAACCTGAGTTGCGGGACGAGCCGGACCGAGAATGATGACGTTCGGGATCTGCTTCTTGGGGCCGACGAGAGTCACGCGCTCCTCGCAGGCGAACTGACCGGGCTGGGAGAGATCCTTCTTGTGGGTGAGGGTGTGACCCTTGCCGAAGAGAATCTCGATGTGCTCATCGGTGAGATGTACGTGGCGGGCGGAAGTTTCGACCAGAATCTTGTTTTCCATGACAGAAATCCTTTCAAAGATTAAATTTATGTGAGTCTGCCATCCGCTTGATGACAGTATTGCCCATATATAAATATTATACTATATTTTCCGCGAAAAGTAAAGCATTAAAAGGAGAATTTTTGTAAAAACTACGTTACGAAATCTGTTGAAAATCACAAAGAGGTAATTTGTATGAACACTGACGAGAGAGAAACTCTTGTAAACGCGGAAAAAAGCGAGCATCGCGAGGAGCTGGACGAGATAAAGGAGACCGGCTCGGTACTGACGCACTCCCCGGGCGGCGCGATCCAGTGCCTGACGATAATCGGACAGATCGAGGGGCATTACCTGCTGGGCGACAACGCGAAGACGACAAAATACGAACACATCATCCCGATGCTCGCCGGCGTAGAGGAATCGCCCGACATCGGCGGACTGCTGGTCATCCTGAACACGGTCGGCGGAGACGTCGAGGCGGGACTCGCGCTCGCCGAGCTGATCGCGGGGATGAAGAAGCCGAGTGTCTCGATAGTGTTGGGCGGCGGACACTCGATCGGCGTGCCGCTGGCGGTCGCGGCGAGAAGGTCGTTCATCGTCCCGAGCGCGACGATGACAATTCATCCGGTGCGGACGAACGGGCTTGTGGTCGGAGTGCCGCAGAGTTTCGAGTTCCTGCGGAAAATGCAGGACAGAATCTGCGATTTCATCGTCCGGAACAGTAAAATCGACGAGAAGACGCTCCGCGGGCTGATGATGAGAACCGACGAGATCGCGACCGACGTCGGATCGATCATAGACGGCGACGAGGCGGTGAAGCTCGGGCTGATCGACGAGGTCGGCGGGCTATCGGCGGCGCTCGAGTGGCTGCACAGCGAGATGAAGGCGGAAAGCGCCGCGGAAAAGCTCAGGCTCGATGTGGATAAATCACACTGAGGTCTCATGGGCGGTTCAATCTGAGCCATTCCTTGCGATATGCGCTCGGAGTGGTCGAGCGTATCTGCTTATAGGCGGTGGCAAAATGTCTTCCGTCCACAAACCCGAGCTGGACAGCTATATCCTGTATAGAAAGCGGAGTCATCCTCATAAGATATTCGGCTCGCTCTATCCTCACTGTCATCAGATACTTCATCGGGGTCAGCCCATACTCGGCACGGAACACTCTTATGATCTGTGAGCGGCTGAGATTCACATATGAAGCGAGGTCGTCAAGGCTGTTTATCGACCCAGGATTGTCGTCAATATACTCGCGCAGAAGTCCGGCTGTAGTCAGTCCGGCTGCCTCAGGCGAGGATTCCGCCGCGTCCATTCCGCATACTCTTTGCAAAAGCCTATGAACAAGGATCGCCATTTCGCGATAGGTCTCGCTTTTGACGCGCGAGAGCTCGAGAAGTCTGAGCATGTCGCTGAACTCCTGGTTCACACCCGAATCGTGGATAATGACCACATTGTCGTTGAGCATATACGCCTCGGTCAGCTTGTCAACGAGACGTCCGCGCAGCACAATGAACATCTTTTCAAACGGCTGCCGCCTGTCCGCCATGTAGGTCAGGCGGCAGTTTTTATTCTGGAAAACGAAATCGCCGCCCCTGACCATATGACGCGCGTTGCCCGATTCGATCATCCCCTTGCCGGAAACGATGTATTCGAAAACATAATTCTCCCATTTATTGAAGCGGTTCGAGTTATGCTCAGCTATGTAATCCGGATTGGGGTATGTTATTCCCGCGAGATAAACGAAAAAGAACTTGTTCTTCGAGTACTGATCCACAAAAACGATTTTCTCGCCGAGCTGATTGTAATACATTTTTCTCCCTCGTTTATGCGCATAATTTGAAACAATTCGCAAATGTTCAGTCTGTACACGCATGCGTATTTCTGATATAATATTATTGTATCATAAAAAAAGCGCTGTGTCAAGCACTCCGCAGATTATTTTCAGAAAGGAATTTCAAATAATGCGCACAAACAGAAAGTACACATCATCCGCGTTAACAGCGGTCATGCTGCTGTCAGCTCTACTGACCATGTCCTGCGGTCAGACGGAAAACGAACTCCCAAGCGAAAGCGGATCGTCAGAAACGACCGCGCCCCAGGTCGTTTATACTGATATGGGCGGTTGGGAATTCACGGTCAATGTAAGGGGTGAGAACACCGGAAACGGATACTTTGCCTGCACTGATTTCCAGGCGGAGGATATGACCGGAGAGCCGATAAACGACGCGGTGTATGAGAGAAACCGCCTCATCGAAGACCGCTACAAATGCCGGATTGTCCAGAAATACGCGAGCGGAGATCAGTTTGATGAAATATCAAAGGGCGTTATGGCAGGTGATCCGACCGAAGCCGGTATCGTGCTCGGAACGTCCGCGGCAAAGCTCGCGCAGAACGGCATGCTCATTGACATCGGCAGCCTTGACGGCATTGATCTGTCGAAGGACTGCTGGGATCAGAACGCCTCAAGCGCATTCAATATCAGCGGAAAAATCTATTTCGTAACCGGAGACATGAATCTGTCAACAAACGACTCCACACGCGTCACGATATTCAGCAAGGGAATCGTTGAAAACAGCAGGCTCGACGATCCGTATGAGCTCGTCCGCGACGGAAAATGGACAATAAACAAGATGCTCGAGCTCGCGGTCTCGGCGAATCAGGATCTCAACGGAGACACCAGACTCACAGCCGATGACCAGGTCGGACTCTATGTCTATAACTGGGCGCCTCAATTTTTCTTCTATGGCTGCGGAGAGCGGATCACGACCAACAGCAATGATCAGATACCCGAGCTGACGCTCTACAATGAACGGAGCGCCGAAGCGGTCGAGCTTATCTGGCAGGTCTGCAACGCGTCGCGTACCGATACTCTCGGCGGATTTTCATCCGATCAGTTCAACCTGTTTTTCTCCGACCGCTGTCTTTTCACGCAGACATCAGTATCCGATGTCCGCAACACGTTCAGAACGAACTGTGAGAAGGACTTCGGAATACTTCCGATGCCAAAGCTGAACGAGGAGCAGGAGCGATACTATAACCTGGTCTCCTTCCAGGATGTCACGCATATCTGGTGCATCCCAGTAAGCTGTTCGAACGAGGAGTATGCCGGAATATTGCTTGAAGCGTTTGCTGAGGAGTCATCGGATACGGTTCGCAAGGCTTATTACAATACAACTCTCCAGGGAAAGGTTTCCCGCGACAATGATTCGGCTGAGATGCTCGATCTGATATTTGATAGCCGCGTATACGATCTCTGCCTGCTCTTCAACTGGGGAAGCTGGGACAGCTACTTCACCTCGATGAGAAATCAATCATCAAATACCTTCGCGTCAACCTATGAATCGAGCAAGGATCTCACGATAGCCGACATCGAATCGACCATCGAGGCGTTCACGGCAAATGAGTCGTGAAGCGGATCACTCGACCTCGGTGAGCAGCGTAAGGC
>CAKSOR010000272.1 GCA_934477985.1 uncultured Eubacteriales bacterium | reverse complement strand
GTTACAAGGAGACTGCCGAGGGCGGTTTAGCGAAGTTAAAAGTGAAATAAAGCGAAATAACCGCCCGAGTATTATTCAATATTCATTAATCATTATTCACTATTCATTAAAAAGCAAGCCCATGCGCTGGAACTAAATCCAAGCGCACGGGCTTTTGTTATTTCATTGTCCGCGATTATCGTGACTTCGTCGACGTCACCGCGTCTGGGTGAAGACACTGTGGATCGCCAGTTTTTTAATGAATATTGAATAGTGATTAATGAATAATGAATAATAGAAGCGCCTGATTTTTGGTTTTTATGAGGCTTCAGTTAGTGCGCAGGCGCTTCAGCGCCTCCTGGACACGCAGATCCTTTCCGATAAACATATACGCCGAAAACTCCCCGAATATCCGGCTCGCTATCCGGTCTCCGTATCTTGGAAGTATATCCTCGCCGCGAAGGTTAGTATTGATTATCATCGATTTCGACGAGTTCAGCCTCGTGTTTATCAGGTTATACAGCGCCGCGATCGTGAACTGATTTGTCATCTCGGTGCCGAGGTCGTCGATTATCAGCAGGTCGCTGCCGAAGAGTCTCGAGACATACTCACCAGCGTCGTCCGCGCGCCCGAAGCGATCCTTCTCGAGTTCGCGCATTATATTCTGGAAGGTATCGTAGAACACATCGTATCCGCGCTCAATCACTACCTTGGCGATTGACGTCGAAAGATGCGTCTTGCCGAGTCCGGTCGTTCCCATGAAGAGCAGGTTTTTCCCGCAGCCCGGCTTGAACTCATAAGCGAACCGCTGGCTCTCAGTGAGAACGAGCCGCATTGAGTTATACTGCTCTGGTGTCTGCCGGCATTTCTCGAGGTCGAAGCTCTCGAAGCTCTGTGTTCTGATGAGCTTTCCGATGCCAGAGCTCTCGTATCCGGCGAGGATCAGCTTCTGACGCATGCAGTCGCACATCTTTGTCCCGATGAAGCCGGTGTCCTGGCACTTTTCGCACTCGTACTTCACCGACGAGTAATCCGCCGGGTAGCCGTTCGCCTCGAGTATCTGAGCCCTTACGGCGCGCAGTTCATCGTTTTCGGCTTTCAATTTGTTTATCCGCTCCTCGAGTCCTTCGCGTCCCTTCATCGACTCGCCGAAGATCTTCAGCCCGGTCTCGGAGAGTATCTGATCTATCCGCGCTATGTCGGGAAACTTCGCGTGGAGCTCATCCCGGCGCTTATTCGCGGCGTCGCGGGCTTTCTGAGGTTTCGACTCATATTCCTCGCGTATCTGCCTGTAGTTCTCCTGGTTCATGAGCCCTCCCTTTCCCGGAACGTTATCCGTTTCCGTAGCTTCTCTTGATGATTGCTTCCATTATCTCATCGGTCTGGAAGCCCGGCGACTGACCGGTGTTCACGGCTTCTTTTTTCTTCTTGTACGCGGCGCAGTACGCCTCGACGTCGGCGAGGGTGTTCAGCCCGTCGTTCTTCCAGTTTTCGAGCACTTTGTTCATGTACGAGATCTTCGGCTCGTTGATCCGGTCGATCGTGACTTCCCACGACTTCGTGATGATGTCGATGTCGAACTTCCAGTCCTCGATCCAGCATGAGATAAGATTCTTCTCTCTCGTCGTCAGATCGCGGTTAGTCGCTCCGATCAGCTTCTTTATCTGCGCTGTCGAGTCGGCGAGCTTTTCCTTGCGCTTCAGGTAATCGTTGAGCGCCTCGCCTGTGCAGATGCCGTCGTCGAAGAGCGAGAGCGCCGTCTTTTCGATGTATCTGAGCGATTTCTTGCCGTTGTCGGCGCAGTATTTGACGAGACAGCCTATGTAGTCGGGGCTGAGATTCAGATGATCGCAGAGCCCGACGATGACCTCGACGTCGGCGGTCGTGAAAATCTTGCCGAGCAGCTGCTGGCACATGTCGATGATGTTCGGCAGTTCAGCCGAGCGCGCGATGATGTCGGCGCACTCGCTCTCGGAGTAGTGCGGGAGCGTGGACGACTGGAGCGTCTTTTTGGGTTCTTTGATTTCTTTCTTCTCCGGCTGCTCCGGATTCTGTTCGGGCGCGGGGTTCGCGGAGTCCCGCGCGGGCTGAGAAGGCGCGTCGGCGAGAGTCAGCATTCCGTTCTTCGTCAGGAAGGCGAGCGCCTTGTTGTAGGCGTTTTCGGTGCAGTCGAGCCGCTTGCAGAGCTCGGCTTTCAGCTCGTCCGGGTCGTTTCTGAGCTGATCCTCAGCCGCGATCGACAAAAGCACCTTGAGCTCGAAGCCACCCGCCGCCGGAAGGATTGAAAGAACGCTCTTCGGGAGCGACAGTATGCCGTCGCCCCACTCGATTCTGAATTTTCCGCTCATTTGTTCTCACCGCTGTGCTGGTTCAGCTCGTAGCAGAGGGTCATCAGCGAGTCGCCCATGTGGACGTTCTCGATCATGACATCGTACTGCGGGAGCTCAATCTCGCGGCTGGCGAAGTTCCAGAGCCCGCGGATGCCGAGCGAGGCCAGCTTTTCCGCCGTCTCGCGGACGACCTCCTTCGGGATGGTCAGCACGGCGATGTCGACCTGGTTATCCGACATATATCTGTCTATCTCGCTCATCGGGAGCACCTGATGCCCCGAAACGGTCGTTCCGATGACGTCCGGATTCACGTCGAACAGAGCGGTGAGCCGCACTCCGCGCTTCTCGAATATCGGACTCGAGGCGAGCGCGCGTCCAAGGTTTCCGGTGCCGACAATTATCGCGTTGAAGCCCTTTGTCACGCCGAGTATCTCGCTTATCTTCCCGTAGAGGTATTTTACGTTGTAGCCGTAGCCCTGCTGTCCGAAGCCGCCGAAGCAATTCAGATCCTGGCGTATCTGCGACGCCGTGACGTGCATCATTTTAGAGAGCTCGCCGGATGAGATCCGGAGTATGTCGCTGCGCAGCAGCTCACGCAGGTATCTGAAATAGCGCGGCAAACGCTTTATGACGGCGGGGGAGACTTCGTCGCGCGGTGTCTGACCCTGCCGGCTGCCATCGGTCCTCATTGTTTTCTCCCTTTCTCAGAGATTCTTGATCGTGTCCATCACGTAAGAAGCGAATTCGTCGCAGGTAGCGCCGGTATCGCGTCCGGTGATGACGTACTTCTTGTCCTCGAACATGCAGATGTCAAGAGCACGCTCGAGCTTGTCAGCCTCAGCCTGTCTTCCGATGTGCGACAGCAGCATGACCGACGCGCGGAGCATCGAGCAGGGATCAGCGTACTTTCCGCGTCCCTCCTTGATCATTCTCGGAGCTGAGCCGTGGATAGCCTCGAACATCGCGTACTTCTTACCGATATTCGCGCTGCCCGCAGTGCCGACGCCGCCCTGGAACTCTGCCGCCTCGTCGGTGATGATGTCGCCGTAGAGGTTCGGGAGAATGAAGACCTTGAAATCGGTGCGGCGCTTCTCGTCGACGAGCTTCGCGGTCATTATGTCGATGAACCACTCGTCGGTTGTGATCTCGGGGTACTCCTTGGCAATCTCCTCGCAGATGCGGAGGAACTTTCCGTCGGTCGTCTTGATGATGTTCGCCTTGGTGACGATCGAGACGCGGTTTTTCTTGTTGCGGCGGGCGTAATCGAACGCCAGGCGCGCGATGCGGTTCGTGCCCTCGGTCGTGGTGACGCAGAAGTCGACGGCGAGGTCGTCGGTGACGTTGACGCCCTGGCTTCCGACCGCGTAAGAGCCCTCGGTGTTCTCACGGAAGAAGGTCCAGTCGATGCCCTTCTCGGGGACTTTGACCGGGCGGACATTCGCGAAGAGGTCGAGCTTCTTGCGCATAGCGACGTTAGCCGACTCGATGTTCGGCCAGGGATCTCCGGCGCGGGGA
This sequence comes from uncultured Eubacteriales bacterium, assembly GCA_934477985.1. GTDB lineage: Bacteria > Bacillota > Clostridia > Oscillospirales > CAG-272 > Flemingiibacterium. The sequence continues at coordinate 742 of CAKSOR010000272.1, read as the reverse complement.
GTCGTCGTCGGACCTTTGAGGATGACATCGCACTTGTAGAGCTCCTCCATGACGTCATCGGGAATAGCCTGCATGTGGGCGACGCGGTTTTCGATCGTGAGTCCGTCGATAACCTTGAACTTCACCTTGCCCGCCCTGACCTCGTCGGCGAGGAGGTATTCGAGGACGTCCTGCGATGCTTTGGTGATGATCGGACCGATGCCGTCGCCGCCGCAGATGCCTATCGTGAGCACCGGAAGAGTCGAATAGTCGACGAAATCCTTCGCGGCGTTGATCTTCTCGACTCTCTCGAGCTGAGAGCGGAGCACCTTTTCGAAGCCCTCGAGGGCTGCTTTTACCTGAGCGTCATAGTTGTTCATTTTTATATCTCCTTTGAATTATTAACAATAAACGGGATGAGGAACTCATCGGCGGTTCCACCGCCGTGAGCCGCTCTTAATGGGTGCGGGTCGAAGTCGTATCCAATGCTGACATCGGTTTTCGCGACGGCTAAATAGTCGCCGACGAAGCTTTCGGCGAGAGGATGCTGCTCTCCGACACCGAAGAGCTTCACAGCCTCGTCGTGCGGGAAGAGCTCGTAAATTCCGCCGTAAGCGGCGTTGAAGCGCTCCGGAAAGTCATAAATTACGGGCTTTATGAATAAACTCATCGCGCGTCCCTCGATTGACGGCTCGCGGAGCAGACACTCCTTCACCTCCGGGTGGTCGTCCATGAAGACGAACTCTGTGTCGACCATCCCGTG
>CAKSOR010000271.1 GCA_934477985.1 uncultured Eubacteriales bacterium | reverse complement strand
GGTCTCATGCGGATCGCAGGGAGGCGAGACCAACACAACGACCTCTCCGCAGAATCCCGACCAGACCACGACCGCGGCGGAGGACACCTCGATTCACGACGATCTTCCCGCGCGCGATTTCAAGGGCGAGACGATCACCTTCTTAGTCCGCGAGGAGCTCGGATATGAGTTTGACGCCGAGCAGACCGGAGACGTCGTCGACGACGCGGTCTTCAAGCGCAACCAGACGATGAACGAGCGCTTCAATGTCAATCTCGAATATATTCAGACCCCGGGTCTGTGGGCTTCGAAGGCTGACTATCAGGGGCTCATCACAAGCACGGTAATGGCTGGCGACGACACCTACGACATTGTCACCGGTCAGTCGAACATCGTCCTCCCGCTCGCGGTTCAGGGCATCTATCACGATCTCGCGAACGCCGAGTATATCGACTTCGACAAGCCCTACTGGAAAGCCGGCTATCATGACAACGCGATGATAAACGGTCATCTCTACTCGCTGATGGGCGACTACGCGAGATCGACGCTTACCGAATCAAACGTGATGTTCTTCAATTCCGTCCTCTTCGACGAATACAAGGTAGATACTCCGTATGAGCTTGTCAAGAGCGGAAAGTGGACGCTCGACGCCTTCATAAAAACCGCCGCGGAGTTCAGCCATGACCTCAACGGAGACGGCACTCTCGACGACCACGACATGTACGGACTGATAACCGACACGAACGGCTACAATCCCTTCCAGTACTCGACCGGCTGCTCGCTGACAAAACGCGAGGCAGATGGAACTCAGGTCATCGACTTCCCGAATGAGAAGGAAATTGATGTCTTTGACAAGATATTTGATTTCTGCAACAGCGACGTATTCCGCGATAACGCTACCATGCCTGCTGAATACACAATGGGGCAGGCGTTCAGCGGCGGTACCACGGCGTTCATAAGCGGAACTCTCAGCATAGTTGAGAAGCTGCGCGACATGAAGAGCGATTTCGGCATCATTCCGTATCCCAAATATGATGAGGAACAGGAGAACTACATCACCTCGATACTCAGAAGAGTGACTGTCGCTTCGATCCCGACAACAGTAGCAGAGCCGGAAAAGTGCACGTTCATTCTTGAGGCGTTGGCGTCTGACGGCTACAACAATATTATACCAGCATACTATGATGTCGCGCTCAAGGGCAAGTACGCGCGCGACGACGACACCGCAGAGATGCTTGACATAATCTCAACGACCGCTTTCTTCGCCTTCGCGGATGTTTTCTACGCGGAACTCGGCGCGAACTCCGACATGCTTTCGAACTATGTCGGCAGCGGCTCGAAGGGACTCGCAAGTTTCTTTGAGTCGAAAAAATCGAACATTGAGCAGCTGCTTGAGACGCTTTACGAGGATTACTCGAAATAAAAAATCGCCGGAGACGATGAATCGTCTCCGGTATTTTTCTTTAGTGCGGCTGTCAGCCCTTTGCCTCGGTCTCGAACTTCTCGAGCTCGGTCACAATGCTATCCTTCGCCGACGCGAGAGTCGAAACAGTGACATCGCTGTCGCTGTTGATGATTGTCTTGAGAGTGTTTTCAATAGTGCCGCGCCAGAACGCGAGTCCTATGTCGGTAGTCATCGAATTAAAGATGATGTCGAGCATCTCAGCCGAATCATCGTCGCGCGCGACCTTGCCCTGAAGGTTGACGTTGTAGTAAGCGTTGGTGATCGTGTCCTTCGAGACCGACGCCATGTACTCGATTATCGCCGAAGTACGCGCGGTGTCGGTGATAGTCACCGGAACAACGAGAGCGCCGCCCTGCCATCCTTGGTAGGTCGTGTAGTACTGCTCCTGACTCTCATCGTATTTCGGAAGCGGAAGGATTCCGAAATCGTCGTTCATGTCGCGAAGCCCGATGACATCCAGCATGATTGAGACGCGGTAAAGTGCCCGTCCGTTGCGGAAGATGTTGATTATATCCGTCCAGATATTCGATGATCCGGTGAGATCCTCCGCGCGCAGCTGGATGTCGTTGTTTGTCATGAGCTTGCGGATTCTTCCGAGGACATCGATGTTGCGCTCGCTGTCAAGCGAATACTCAAGCGAGCCGTCCTTCGCCTTGCTGACCGACGCTATGCCGGTGCTCGTGACGAGTCCGAGACCCGCGGTCTTACTCGAGAGCAGACCCCACTGGTCGTCCTTGTCGAGCTTCGCGTCGCCGTTGAGGTCCTTGGTTATGTCGCGGCAGTGCTCCTCGAGGACGTCGATCGTCCATTTGCCATCGCGCACCATCTTGTAGGGCTCTTCGAGACCATATTCGCTGTAGAGGCGCTTATTGAAGCAGAGAACCCAGGTAGCATCTCTCCAGGAGTAGCTGATGTCGCCCATAAGGAAGTAGGGATTCCCGTTGATCGCGGAATCATTGATGAGCGCGGTATTCCACCAGCTCTTATCAATGTCGATGTACTGGAGGTCGTTGATAGAATGCACATAGCGGTTGGAGATTGCGGGCGCGATATTCACTGACGTGTCGAGCACAATGTCATACGCGTCATCGCCCGCGAGTACAGCCTGGCTCATATCGGAGATTCTTGAGCCCGACGTTATCAGCTTCATCTGCACGCCGAAGCGCTCCTCGACCATGCGGTTGCGCTGATAGATCGCGTCGTTGAGCGTGTCTCCGGTCTCGGACTCGGCGAAGAGCTCGTTCACCGACGAGGCCTCCGGGGTTTCTTTTCCGAGCATACGGAATTCGTAGCCCTCGTATTTGTCCTCGGGAATGTCAGCTTTTTCGACCGTCTCGGTCACGGTGTCCGACGCTTTGCCGGAAGTCGTTTCGTCATTGCCGCCGACAGCGGGTTCACTGCCGCAAGCCGCGAGTGTCGCGAGCATCGCGGTGAGAAGCAGGGATGATATTGCGCGATTTGAGAGTTTCATTGATTGTGCCTCCGAATTGAACTAATTTTATGCGGTAAGACTATTATAACACAAGTTTTGAGTTTTGTCAAGCCTTATCTAACGTTTTCTGGAACAAATTTCACGCGTTATTTTTAGGCAACATGCACAAAATCAATATTTCATCAAAAGGCGCGGGCACGCCGGTTTCAGAAAATGGAACTAATTCCGCGGAACCGGCCATCAGTTCATATTTCATTAATCATCAGCCATTACCGTAACATTTTGATATAAATATGTACATATTCAGGTTATATGTAAAAAATGACTCAAATTCAAAAAAATTCGCGTTTACCCCTTGATTTTTTCGGGAAAATATATTACAATATAAGTATAGTCAAAAACATCACAAACTGAAATCTTATTATATAAAGGATGATAAAGACAATGGCTACATTCAGAAAAATCGGCGTATTGACCTCGGGCGGAGACGCGCCCGGCATGAACAGCGCTATCCGCGCGGTTGTTCGTTCCGCGCTTTCACGCGGAGTCGAGGTCGTAGGTATCTATAAGGGATATACCGGACTCATCTCGGGCGAGCTTCGCGACCTGACCCCGGCAGAGGTATCGAACATTTCGAGCATGGGCGGAACCATACTGTATTCCGACCGCTGCCCCGAGTTCAAGACCGAGGAAGGCATGGCAAAGGCTGTCGAGACCTGCAAGAAGAATCATATCGACGGAATCGTCGCTATCGGCGGCGACGGCACGTTCAGAGGAGCGACCGACCTTTCGATCCGCGGAATTCCGACGATCGGACTTCCTGGAACGATCGACAACGACATTTCGTCGTCTGAATACACCATCGGCTTTGACACGGCGATGAACACCGTCGTCAAGGCGGCTGACGCGCTCCGCGACACCTGTGAGTCGCACGCGCGTTGCGAAGTCATCGAGGTCATGGGCAACGGCGCGGGATACATCGCTGTTGAGACGGGACTCGCGTGCGGCGCTACCGCGATCGCGGTGAAGGAACTCGGGTTTGATTCCGACGCCTGCATCGCGCGCATCAAGGAGTTACGCGCGAAGGGACAGCGCAGCTTCCTAGTGTTCGTATCCGAGAGCATGGGACCGGAATTCGGCGAGGCTCTTACGGCGCGCATCAAGGAAGAGGCTGGCGTTGATTCGAGATTCGTGAGACTGGCGCACATAGTCCGCGGCGGCTCTCCGACGCTCCGCGACAGACTTACCGCCGCTCGCATGGGCGACTACGCGGTCGACCTCATCCTCAAGGGCGAGTCTAACCTGGTTGTCGTCGAGCAGGCAGGCAAGCTCACCACAGTCGAGATTAAATACGCTCTGATGCTCGACCGCATGTACAAGGGCAAGCTGAAGGATGGGGATCTCGACTCGTTCACCGAGGAGCAGATCGCCGGAATGAAGGCTTATTGCGAGAAGAAGCACGCTGATTTCGCCGACATGATGGATGTCGCGAACGCGCTCGCGAAAAACTGATCAAGGTCGGTTCTTCGGACGATAGCTTATACAAATGGGGGAACGCTCTGCGCATCCGCGCAGTGCGTTCCTTTTTGTTCTTCTGCCGTGGTCCGCTCCCGCGCCGCAGGCGCGGGAGCGGACGCCCGTGGCGGCGTTGCCGCCACGGGCGGGGCGCCCAGCCACCGCAGGTGGCTGCCC
>CAKSOR010000270.1 GCA_934477985.1 uncultured Eubacteriales bacterium | reverse complement strand
CCGGATTAACACGGAAAATTTTCCCACGGAGGAATTATCATGATAGCACTCAACAGACAAACTATCAAGGACAAGATCTACGCCTGCTGGCTCGGCAAGAACATCGGCGGTACGATGGGCACGCCCTATGAGGGACGCACCGAGATGCAGGACATCCAGGGCTTCAAGACCGAGCCCGGAGTTGTGCTCCCCAATGACGACTTGGACCTCCAGCTCGTCTGGCTCAAGGCGATCGAGAACGAAGGTCCTTACTCGCTGAACGAGCAGATTCTCGGCGAATACTGGGTCTCCTTCATCCCGCCGCACTGGAACGAGTACGGTATCTGCAAGAACAACATGTCGGTCGGTCTCATCCCGCCGCTCTCCGGAAACTACGAGAACGTCTGGAAGCACTCGAACGGCGCTTGGATCCGCACCGAGGTCTGGGCTTGCATGGCGCCCGGCTGTCCTGATATCGCGATGAAGTACGCGCGCATGGACGCCTGCGTCGACCACGGTTCGGGCGAGGGCACTTACGCCGCTATGTTCGTAGCCGCCATCGAGGCTGCCGCTTTCGTCATCCACGATCTCAGAAAGCTCATCGACCTCGGTCTCTCGAAGATTCCGGCTGACTGCCACATGGCGCGCACTATAAAGGTACTCCTCGACTGCAAGGACAACGGCGTCGGCTGGAAGGAAGCGCGTCAGCTCATCGTCGACGACTGCAAGGACCTCGGCTGGTTCCAGGCGCCCGCGAACGTCGCTTTCGCGATGCTCGGACTGCTCTACGGCGAGGGCGATTTCAAGAAGTCGATGATCTACGCGATTAACTGCGGCGACGACACAGACTGCACCGGCGCGACCCTCGGCTCGATCTTCGGCATTCTCAACGGAACCGCCGGAATTCCGAAGGACTGGTCGGCTTACCTCGGCGACAACATCGTCTCGGTCGCTATCGACCGCGGCACGCTCTACGGCGTTCCGACGACCTGCACGCAGCTCACCGACCGCGTTTTCAATATGATTCCGGTCATGCTCAAGGCTAACAACGCGAACGCTTACCTTTCCGACACCGACAACTTCCCCGAGGAGGACATCGCGAAGTTCTGGAACGGTTCGGTCGCGAAGTCGCTCGTCGACATCCCCGGCAACTCGTATGTCACCGATTTCATCTGGGCTGACTGCCGCGTCATTTATCCCGATGACCCGACCATTGGCGCTGACGGCACGACGAAGATCAAGCTCGTCATAAAGAACAAGGTCAATAAGCTCGGCAACATCCCGCACCAGCTTGAGTTCAAGTGGCATCTGCCCGAGGGCTGGAGCGTCAACGGCTTCAAGTCGAACTACGTCGTTCAGCAGACGAGCCGCTACACTGTCCCCGAGCTCGTAATCGAAGGCACTGTCGTCGCCGGAACCGAAGTCTCCGCGACCAACCGTCTCATTCTCGAGATAACCTCCCCGTCGCGTCCGACCGCCGGACTCGTCCCGGTAATCATTCTCGGCTGATAAAAATTCACCGCCCGGTTCTCCGGGTGGTGATTTTATTTACAGGGAAAAGTCGCGGCATCTGGTATACGCCGCGATTCCAGCTTCAATAAATCTTTCCGGTGGTGGGTGTGGTGGGTTTGCGCCCATTTTATACTTTCTCTATATGTATCTATGAAAATTTGATTTTGTACACGCAAAGGTATAAAACCCACCAAACCCACCACACCCACCACCTTTTATTATTGTCGTGCGACTGAACATCCGTACTCGCTCAGCCGCGCGTCACTCCAAACAGGAAGTTATAGCGAGTTAGCTATGCAAACTCGTGAAAAGCTGAAAAAGCAGATATAGTCAAACCCGGCGGAGTAAAACGGCAAAACCAAGCCCCCGTGTTTGCCAACATTATCTACTTCTTCACTTTTCACTTTTACTTCTTACTTGGAGCGCCGCGCAGCGAAGCGACCAATGTATTCGCCCATCGCGGCGCAGTTTCCGGTCACGCGGTAAGACGCCATCGCCTCCGATGTTCCCGAGATCGAACGCCCGGCGACGAAGAGATTCTCCGAGCCCTTCGGAATCAGGCAGCGCAGCGGGATGCCGTAGCGCTTGACTCCGTAGCACTGCTGAGTGTCGTCGAGCGGGTTGTGTATGTCGATTCCGAAGGTCGCGGTCGTGACCTCGTCATCGAAGCGGCGTCCCTCGGTGCAGTCCTCGCGGGTCAGTGTGTACTCGCCGACAATCCGGCGCGACTCACGGATTCCGAGCAGCGGCGCGGTCTCGAGAAGCTCGATGTCCCTGAACCGCTCGACGTTGTGCTTCAGGAACTCAACAACGTCGTAAGCCTGCTTTCTGCCCTCGATCAGCGCCTTTGACATGTCCTCGGGGCTGAGCGGGTCGTAGCCGCGCATGTGCGTGAGCTGCACGACCGCCGTTTTTGAGTCGGGAATCTGGATGATATAAGGGCGGGTGAACGGGAGACGGTAGCCGGTATCGTTCTTCTCAAGCGCCTTCTCAACCATCTCGCGCAGGTCGTTGCAGGTTGCCTGGAGAAAATCTACGTTTCCTATCGTGAACATCAGCGTGATCGCCTGACAGAGATGGTCGCTCTCGCGCCCGATCTCGAACGGAAAGCCCGCCGATGCCGCGACCTCGGCGTCACCGGTACAGTCGATGACCTCCTTCGCGAGATAAGCCCTGCGTCCGCCGCGGCACTCGACGACGACTCCGGTCGCGCGCCTGCCCTCCATCAGCAGCTTCGAGAATGTCGCGCCGAAGAGCACCTCGCCGCCCGCCGCGGTCAGCTTCTCCTCGAGAAGCCGCTTCATGTTCTCGTAGTTGAAGCAGGAATCGCCGAATCCGCCCCACGTGCCGAGCTTCTTGTGATCCTCGATGAGCTCAATGAGAATCCCGTCCTTGACCCTGTAGTCGAAGACCGGGTTGACAAGCCCTCCGGTCCACATTCCGCCGAGGTAGTTCTCGCGCTCAACCACAAGCGTTTTCGCGCCCTCGCGCGCCGCCGCGATGCCCGCGACCGAGCCAGACGTTCCGCCGCCGACGACGATTACGTCGTACTCGCCGACTACCGGTGTAGAAAAGTTTTCGATAATGTTCATATATTTTCCTCCTGGGATTTTATGGGAACGCTGATTTAAGGTTGTTTTCACGCGAAAAAGCCCACAAATCCAAGCCTTTTTCGCGTGAAAACTCCAATTATTCAGCTTATCCTTATACTATTTTACCACAAAGGCTTGACAAAGTCAATGCGATATGTTATACTTTATTTATAATTTATTTCACATGGAGGAAAGCATGGAATCACCCCCTCAGCCGCTTCTTTACGCGGCTTTCTGCCAGAAAAAACGCTTTGATTTCGAGTCGGAGCAGTTCGACTGCACGGTCGTTTTCTACCTCGAGCGCGGAAAATACGAGTACGGAATCGGCGATATGTCAGGCACCGCGTGTCCCGGCGAGGCGGTCGTCTGCCCGCCCGGCGTCAGATTTCACCGGCGTCTCATCGAGCCGGTCGACCTGCATGTCCTGCACTTTTCGCTGCCCGGGCCGAAAATCGCCGCCGGAAAAGTCAGATTCTCCGACCCGAACCGGATAAAACAGGATCTCTCGATGATCTCCCGCCGCGGCATCAAGCACACCTTCAGCGACGCCGAGCGGCATTTTCTCCGCGACATCTGGTACATGATCGACGCCGAGCGCCAGAAACCGCCGCGCGCCGCCGACCCTCTGATGGACTCGGTGAGGTCTGAGATCGCGTCGAGGATCTCAGAGCGCTTCGCTTTAAGTGAAATTGCCGAAAGCGCCGGACTCTCGCCGGTCGCTCTGCTCAGACGATTCCGCAGAGCCTTCGGTCAGACGCCGAGCGAGTATCTCTCTGAGCTGCGCATCGGACTTGCCGAGCATCTGCTCTGTGAGACCGACCTGCCGCTCGCCGCAATAGCCGACGAATGCGGTTACGAGAACGAATATTATTTTTCTACAGTATTCAAGAAAAAAGTGGGAGTTCCGCCGGGAGTCTACCGAAGATCAGCGCTCGTCTGAGTTTTCTTTGGTATATTGCATAAAATGTGAACGATTTTATTGGTTAAATCTCTGATTTTCTAAATACCCTCTTGACAAATAATTAATATTATGGTATCATGTATACAGGAAGTTCGGAACGCGAACTCCGAATAAATTTTTTCATCAAAGGAGAATACCACATGAAACGCATTCTCACAGCAGCGCTCGCGATCCTCATGGTCGCAGCTCTCGCAATCCCCTCCGCAGCAGCCGAAAAGATCGGCGCTAACGCAGCTAAGGTCGCTGTTACCGTTCCCGGCATTTCCACCGAAGCTCCGAAGCTCGATGGTAAGATCGGCAAGTACGAGTATCAGGAGATCAAGTACACCGCTGACGATATCCGTTATAACGGCGCTGACACCGACGCTCTCGCTAAGAGAAGCACAAAGCTCTACGCTGCATACAGCGCAGACAAGATGTATGTCGCAGTAGTCGTCGAGTCCCCTGACTTCGTTCAGACCGCTAAAGAATCCAGCGTTCTCTGGCAGCAGCACTGCCTCCAGGTCTCCTGCGCTAAGGGCGACGAGAAGACCGCTGCTAAC
>CAKSOR010000269.1 GCA_934477985.1 uncultured Eubacteriales bacterium | reverse complement strand
GCCGGGCAGCGAGCCCTCGCCCCGCGAGAGCGGCGGGCACGGCGTGCCCGCCTGCACCCCCGCTTGCGCGGCAACGCCGCGCAAGCGGGTTGGACGCGGACCTTCGTCCGCGTCCAACGCAGGTGGCGCGTTTACGCGCCATCGACCTCGCAAGGCGAGGTCGACAGGCACTTCGTGCCTGCCTGCAAAAAGCAATCGTTCCTCCTCGTCCTCTATTCCAGCGGTTGACAATCACACCCGCGAGCTGAACTCACATCCATTTTTCCGTCATCGCACCTTAACCATAATCACTTTTCGGAAGGTCTGCATTACGGAATCAAGGCGCAAATCAAACTGACGCGCTAAGATAAGAAATTCAGAAAGGAACATATCTTATGATAAGCATCGACAAAAATCTTCTTTGTGAGCTCATGAAAAAAAGCCTTTCGGCGCGTGAGAACGCCTACGCGCCCTACTCCGGCTTCAAGGTCGGCGCGGCGCTGCTCGCTGAGAGCGGAAAATTTTACACCGGCTGCAACTTCGAAAACTCCTCCTTCGGCGCGGGAACCTGCGCTGAACGCGTCGCGCTCGGATCGGCGCTCGCCGCCGGTGAGCGGAAATTCCTCGCGATCTGCGTCACCGCCGGGCGGATAGTGACTCCCTGCGGAATCTGCCGTCAGGCACTGTCAGAGTTCGGCGACCTCGAAGTCTTCTGCGCCGACACAAACGGAAACTCAAAGCGCTTCAGACTGTCAGAGCTTCTGCCCGAGGCGTTTGAGCTCTGTTAAACTGCCCACACCCCTCATAGATCGCGTGAATCCGCGACCTCCGCTGAATTCCTGTACTCCCGCGGCGAGAGTCCAGTCCCTTTCCGGAAAAACTGACTGAAATACAGCGGGTCGGTGAATCCCACCGCGTACGCGACCTCCGAGACGCTCAGCGAGGTCTGCCCGAGCAGCTGCTTCGCCTCCGAAAGACGGATAGCGTTCAGATATTTCTTCGGCGACATTCCGCGCTTCTCCTGAAAGAGCGCGCGCAGGTAGCCCTCACTCACAAAGGCTTCGGCTGCAAGCTCAGCCATCGTCAGCTCGCGGTCATATGAGCGGTGCATCAGCGCGATGACCTTGTCTATCCGCTCGTCCGCGGTCGGAAGCCGCTCGCTGTTCTTGCAGAGCAGCGCGAGATCGCAAAGCAGCTTCACGGTCTTCTGCGCAAGCGAGAGCTCAAAAAGCCCGCCGCGCAATATGAACTCCTGAAATATCGACTCAAACCCGGCGGCGATCCGCTCGTTTATCCCCGGACTGTAGATCACCGAATTCATAAACCCGCACTCGCCGACAATCTGCCCGGCGCTTGAACCCGAGAAATGCACCCAGTAGTAGCGTATCTCGGGCGTTTTATTTTTATAACAGTAATGCGTGCGCGGGTAATAGATCATCATGTCGCCCGGCTTCATGACGGCGTCGGGCACTCCCGGGCGGACGTTTTCGTCAAAGCGCACGCAAAGCTCGCCCGATACCATGTATTGCAGATAAAAATCCTCGCGCCCCCTCGGCATGTCGGTGACGAACGGCTTGTTGAGAAGGCAGACCCCGGCGCAGTTGACCGCGGCGAAACGCGTGTTCACCTCACGGCTGCAATTGTCCGGCGCGGAGTCGATATAGTGTGACTGAGTCTCGATAATATGCGTTTTTTCCATGTTTATATTCGTTTTCCCTATAGAAATTTCCCGCGGAAAATTGTATAATTAATTATACAACAGGCTCTGGCAGTTGTCAAGCCTTATGTTAAATTTTACAATCGAAAGGAATGATACGAATATGAAAACCGGAATCAACGCCTGGTCGATCCGCGGTGAAGCCAACTTTGAAGAAGCGTTTTTCAAAGCATCCGAGGCGGGTTTCGACGGCATCGAGCTGAATGTCGACAACGGCGGCGCGCACGCGCTGACTCTCGCGACAACCGACGCCGAACTCGACTCAATCCGCGCTCTGTCCGAAAAGTACAAGCTGCCGGTGTCGAGCATCTCAACCTCGCTCTGGGGCGGCAAGCTCGGCGAGGGCACGGCGGACTCGCTCGCCTACTCTGAAAGACTGATGAAAAAGCAGCTCGACTGTGCGAAAAAACTCGGCGCGAAGGGCATTCTCGTCGTCCCCGGCGGAATGAGCCGCGATGTCTCGCTCGCGAAAGCCTATGAAAACTCTCTCTCGACGCTGAGTGAGCTCGCGCCGATGGCTGGCGAGTACGGACTTTTCGTCGGAGTCGAGAACGTCTGGAACAATTTCTTCATCTCGCCCTTTGACATGGCGCGCTTTGTCGACGAGCTCGGCGAGCCCTACTGCGCCTACTTCGATCTCGGCAACGTGCTGGCGTTCTCACGCCCCGAGGACTGGATCGAGATACTCGGAGAGCGCATAAAGATGGCGCACATCAAGGGCTTCAGACTGAACGGCGGATTCAACACCGGCGGCGTCTGGTGCGATATCGCCGACAGCGGCATCGACTGGAGCCGGGCGAGAAAAGCGCTCGACGAGATCGGCTACACCGGATTCGTCAGCGCCGAGGTCTCGAAGTGCGGCAAGGAACAGAGCTATGAGGACTATTATCGCGCGACCCGTGAACAGATCGACGCGATCATAAAATAAGGAGGTTACACAATGAAAAAATTAGCGATGATCGGCTGCGGAGGCATCGGCAGCTACCACCTCGGACATTTCCTGAACATGAAGGACATCGAGCTCGCGGGCTTCTGCGATCTCATCAAGGAGCGCGCCGAGGGCTTCGTCAAAAAAGCCGGAAGCGGAAAGGCTTACGACGATTTTCTCCAGATGTACAACGAAGTCGAGCCGGATATGGTCTTCATCTGCATCCCGCCGACCTGCCACGGTTTCATCGAGCTTGAGACTGTCCGCCGCGGAATTCCCTTCTTCGTCGAGAAACCGGTCGCGCTCGACATGAACCTCGCGCAAACGATAAGCGACGCGGTCACCGCGAAGGGACTGACAACCGCGGTCGGATTCCAGTGCCGATACGACGACATCAATATCCCGGCGCAGGAGTACATAAAGAACCACCAGATCGTGACGGTCGCCGGCTCGCGCGTCGGCGGAATCCCCGGAGTGCCGTGGTGGCGCATCAAGGCGCAGAGCGGTGGACAGTTAGTTGAGCAGACTATCCACCAGATGGACATCCTGCGCTACTTCCTCGGCGAGCCGGACAGGGTCTTCTCGGTCGCCTCGCGCGGTTACGTCACGCCCGAAAAGTGCCCGAACTACTGCACAGACGATCTCTCGACGACGCTTGTCGTGTTCAAATCGGGAGTGACGGCGACGATGATGACCGGCTGCTACTCCGAAAACGGCGCGTCGTGGGACTCGAAGATGACCTTCGGCGGACTGAGCTCGAGAATGGATTACCGGCTCTGCACCGACGTCAGATTCTACGGACTGAGCGAGAGCGACGTCGCGGCTGAGGTCGCGGGAACGATCGCGGGCGACGGCACACAGCGCCGTTCGGACTCGGAGGTCGGAATCCTGAAGAAGTCGTCGGTCGACTTCGGAACGATCTGCGACCGGACCTTCATCGACGCGGTCATAACCGGCGATCCGTCGAAGATCCGCTCGCCCTACGCCGACGCGATGAAGACGGTCGGGTTCACGCTCGCGTGCAACCGGTCGATGGAAACCGGCGAGGTCGTGAAGCTCTGACGGTGTGCCGCCGCGGGCAAAGGTCAGGTTTTCCCTGATCATCCGGACAATATGAACAACAAGAGCAAGCCGAGTGAAAACGGCTTGCTCTTTTCTCAATGAAAAAGTTTTGTTTAAAAATCAGTGGGCGCGCTTTTTGCTCACGACAACGCCGCAGAGCGCGGTCATTGAAGCGATGGCAAGCACCGTCAGCGACAGGTTGTCTGCCGTCGCCGGAGAGGCGCTCGTTCCGGCGCTCTTTACCTTGCCGATGAGCGTGCACTTCGCGAAGATCGTCGAGTCCTTTTTGGTCGCGCAGCCCTGAGACCACTCGATGACGCCACGCGTCTCCTGGCTCTGACCGATGTTCATAGTGAAGTTGAGACCGAGCTTTCCGCCCTCCTCGAGCTTATCTACGCCGAAGCACTTCGCCGGAATCGCTATCTCGTAGGTCGTGACGCCGTTCACAGTCTTTATCTGGAAATCACTTCCGTCAAGCGCCGCCTTGAAGCCCGAGCCATAAGCGTCGGTCCACGGCGAGAACATGAGCTCTCCGGTATCCGAGTTCTTCGCGTAGCCGAACTCGAAGCGGGTCGCGGGAGTAGTCTCGTCAACACGCGCGCCGCTCACCTGGAGACAGGTCTGCTGCCAGATGTCGTTGACATTCTTGGAAGTCTGACAGTATTTGGGTGTGTCGACAACCGCGGCGACATAGACAGTATCAGCCGAGTAAGATGCGTAGATTCTGAATCCGATCTTCTTCATATTGGCGAGGACATCGTCATTGACCGCCCAGAAAAAGAGATCATCAGCGGAATACAGTATCTCAGAGTACTCTCCCGCGCTTACCTTTCCGTCGAGCACGGGCTTCTTTGAGACCGCCGGGATCGTCGCGGTGACCGACGCCGCGTTCGCGCCCTTTTCCTCGACCGCCGCGGCAGGCACGGCGAGAGCGGCGC